>NZ_JAEELZ010000123.1 GCF_016282985.1 Methanosphaera sp. | reverse complement strand
CACTCAAGTTGTTTACTCCAACTTTGGTTACCAGTACTGACAAGTTGTATTTACCATTTTTATCCGTTTTAGCCAAGTATTTCACACCATTAATAAACACACGAACATTACTGTTAGATATTGTTTTACCAAGATTGGTTGTGAATGTACCAGTTATTGTAACATTTGTACCAGCAGGAACCTCCTTAATAGGATCATAAGTTACAATAACATTCTGCTTACCAACGATGAATGTAGTATTATATTCGTATGCATTATATTTTGCATTACCACTATATCCTACTGAAAGATTATTTGTTCCAACTTTAGTTACTAAAATTGATATGTTGAATCTTCCACTCTTATCGGTTTTAGAGTAATATTTTTCACCATTAACAATAATTTTAACATTACTGTTACTGATTGTTTCACCAGTACTTTCTTTGAATATTCCTGTTATTGTTGTATTGGTGCCTGCTGGAACTTCATTTATTGGATCCGGTATGACAATTACATCTTCTTTTTCTATATTGAATGATGTATTGATTGTACATGGAGTATACCAATCATTTCCATCATATCTTATTGTAATATTATTTATTCCAATAATTTTGGATTTAAAAGTATAATTGAATCCATTTTCGTTAGTTATTATGCTGTCTTCAATGTTGTTTAAAATTATTTTGATTGTAGTCTGTGTAATCCTGTTGTTGTGTTTATCGTTAAGTTTTCCTGTAATTGTAATGTTGTGGTTATATTTCATATTTTCAAAGCTTATGTTTGCCTGTATATTGGTATTTATCTTTGTAACATAGAATGTTGCTTTAATTATATTTCCTTCAAAATAATCTGTTTCTTCAAAGGTTATTGTGATATTGTTTGGTCCAATTTCCTCTAGTTTATAATAATATTCAAAGTAATTTGTTGAATTTAAAGTAAGCTCTGATGTATAATTATTAATTCTTATATTTAAATTATAATTTTCTAAAGGATAATCTATATCATATATTAATTTTCCAGATATTTTTATAGAATTATTTACTTCAGTATTATTCAAGGAATCTAAAAGAATTACACTATGTATTTTTTTAACATGAAATATTGTATCTGCAGAAGAGTTTTTGTATATGTCATCACCATTATAATTGGCTGTAATACTATTGAATCCTATTCTGTTTGTCTGATAATTATAATTGAATATTCCTTCATTAACGTTTACAATAACTTTTTGATCATTAATAATTAATTCTATTTTTCCAGTAATGTTATCATTATTTTCACTTAATAGTTTACCACTAATATTAATTTTTTCTCCAAATGAAATGTCTGATGTTAAATTGTCTATTTTAATGATGGATTCATGTTTTTTGATGGTTAAATTTAAGATTATATTTTGACATGTAAATAGTTCTGATCCATTGTAAACCATGGTGTACTGATAATTTCCATTTGATTCATTAACAACAAATCTGACAATACCATTTACTACAGGACATTCATCAACAATTGCTGAACCATCATATAGTAATATACTTCCTTCATTAATTGGTGTATTGTCATTATTGTCTATTTCAACATGAGCCACAATTTCTTGTTTTTCATCTACAAAGTAAGAATAATTGCTGCTTTTAATATTTAATTTTAAAGGCATGCTTAACGGTATTATTTCACTTACAGTATTATTCTCAGTTTTTAAGTTAACAGTTAAATTAAAATTATAATTATTAACATTAGTTATAGGAATCGTTACATTATATATTCCATCTTCATTAACATCTAAATAAATATCATTTCCTTCGCTATCTGTACAATTATTTTCACCTATTGTATAAAATAATCTGGCATTACTTTTTAAATTTTTTATAGTGGTTGTGACTGTATAATTATTTGATTGATTGGTTGTGCTTGAATTTATAATTGGCACATCCTTTGTATACACTTTTAAACAGGCCACTGAACCAGGATAATCTGATTCATAATACATGTCTTTCCAATTTATTCCATCTTCACTTATAAATGACTGGTTTTCTTTTGAAAATGATACATAATTGTCTGTATTTTGTACGTTAATATAAACATAATTGTTATTTTTTGATTTTAAGTTTAAATCAACTTTAAATTCATCTCCTTCACTAATTTGTACATATTTTTCCAATTTAACAATTCTATATCCGGGTTGGGTAATATTTCCTTTTTGAGTATAACATAATTGGTCATTAACATAGACATATGCTTCATATTCACAGTCATCATATATGAAAGTTCCAATACCTGCAATGCTTTCATTATTGCTTGCCGTATAAATATTTCTAATCCATGCGGAAGGAGTTAAAGTTATAACTTCTGCTGAAACAGTATCATGTTGGTAAATGTTGCTATAATTTTCATAAGTTTTCACTGGGAAAGCATAACTGAATGATGTTACTTTTGAATTTAAATCTACACCGCCAAGGGATGTATCAAAATAGGATACATATTGATATCCTGATTCTCCTGTTGATTCACCCCAACTGTTCTTGATAATATAAGCTCCGTTATCTATAGGTTTATTTGTTCCATAAAAGTTATTTTTACTATAAAAATCGTCCCAGCCTACGATACTGATTGCATGGTCTGCATAAGGAGTTTCGGAAGAATATAAATTTCTACCTGATGAACCGCTATATGAAGAATAGACTGATGAAGCAATTGATCCATATTTGAGTATTGCTTCTTTTAGCTGTTTATTGTCTTTTCCAATATAACTTGTTCTGTAAATGAAATACACATCTTCAACTTTCATATCGGTATTAAGTATTGGTGACATAAGACTGTACTCATTATATGAGTCTTTTGATTCATCTACTGGCCCATACCATCCAACAAGATAAGCTATAGGTTCCAATTCGGAATTTCCACTATTTGGATCATACTGAACATCACCGTAAATGGAATATTTTTTTAATACGTTTTTCATGTTATTTTCAGAAAAGTCATATTCAACACCATATGATTTTAAATAAGCAGATTCAAGTGCACTTAATGCACTAAAAGCCCAACAACTTCCACTTTGTCCCTGACTTTTAATACTGGTTTGAAAACTTTTTGCAGTATCCAAGTCAAGTTTGGTGCCAACGGTCACATTCTCTTCTGCAATTTCATGATTGTTTTTAACAATATTTACAATAGAATCTATATTATTTTTAAGTATTAACGAAGCATTAACAATTTTATCTTCATAGATACTATTGTTGATTACTAATGCGGATAAATTATATGTTCCTTCATTCCAGGAAGAGTTGAAATAGTAATTTAATGTTGCAATTCCATTCGTAGGAGTTAAATCACCTAAAAGAATATCATTAATTTTTATTTTAACATTTGTTATGTCTGGATTACAATTAACTTTAATTTCAGAGCTTTTGTTGATATTTGATGTAACATTATTCAAACTGAGATAAGGTGTAATTTTATCTCCTACTCTCATAATCTGATTATCTACTCTTACAAAAGTATCCTCTAAATTCCCATCGTATCTGTTGTTAATGCTGGTGGTAATATTTGAACTTTCAAATTCTAAATTTGCACTTGTTGTAGTAAAATACACGGTTCTATTAATCAAATCTTTACTAATTGTTTGTGAATTGGATAAATGATTTAAAGAAACATTTATCTCTTTTGTTAAATTATTTTCATGATTTTCAGCTATCAATATTCTCCAATTATTTGGAAGAATGTTATTGGTTAATAAAGCAAAGTTTGGATTATTAATTCCCCACCAATTTTCATCTAACACGTATTTGGAATTATAACAATAAATTGAACTTTCATAATTTTCATTTAATATAACACAGTTATTGATTGTTAAATTATCTGTGGATGAATAAACATTGTTTGCAGTCTTATTTGCATAATTATTATCCAGTAATGAGTTTAAAATTGTTGTATTAATATTATTTCCACTATAAACAATTCCTCCGGTATATGCACTGTTATTGATTAATTCAGAGTTATTTAAAACACTTGTTGAATACCATGAATTGATAACTCCTCCGTAATAATTTGCAGAATTGTTAACGAAGTGGGATTTATTAATATTTAGGATGCTTTTATCTCTTATGGAAAAAACACCACCGAAAAAAGCATTATTTCCATAAAAAGAACAATTATGCACGTTAATTAGAGATTTTGTTGAAGAAAGTATTCCACCTTCAACGGCTTTATTTTCATCAAAAATACAGTTATTCATATTTGCAGATACATTTTCACTATAAATTAATCCTCCAACACTTGCAGTATTATTAAAAAAGTTACAATCATTCATGGTTAAATTATTATGGTTTTGAATAACACCATATTGTGATGCACTTTGAATATTCTTGAATGAACAGTTTTTTAAAGTTAAATTAACGTAATTAACTACAAGTGCCGTTTTTGGGTTGTCACTTCGAATAAAAGTTATATTTGCAATTACAATATTGCGGTTACCGTTTAATCGTAAATTAGAATTTGTGGAAAAATTTAAAATGACATTGTTATTGGAAGTAATTAATAAGTTTTTAACAGAACTTTTTAAAACGGCAGTATTGATTGTTCTGTTTATGTTGTATTCACTATCTTCTTCGTCTAATAATAGGATTGTGCTATCATTTTCAACGATTGACAAAGCATTTTCTAATGTGGTGGGATTGGAACTATTTTTGCCATCACTGGATGAATTTCCTGAATTGTTAACATAAATGTAGTTGTCCTCATTCACATCTGTTTTTAATGAATTATCATATTTTTTAGAAATATGATTATTTATGGGATTTTTTAAAGTATCGCCATGTATTGGATTATTGTGTGTAGTTAAATCCTGATTAAAGTCACTGGTTTTATTATTGGCAGGTATCTCTTGTGCAAAGCTTAAACTTAAACTAATAAGCATAATTAAAATAATACCTGTTAACAATAAAAAATTCTTTTTCTTAAACATAATATTACCACATTTTACTAGTTAATGTATTTTTATTATTTGTACAAAATACTTGAATGATATTAAAATATATGGTTATTTGTAATAGATATAACTTCCTTAAGAAAACTGTTTATTGGTAATCAAGGTCGTATAAAAAAAATAAAAAGATAAGAGGGGGTTAATAATTTCAAACAGAATGTTTATTGTGCTTTTAGTACTGTGAATGTTGTACTGGTTTCGAAAGCATTATACTTGGCACTTCCGCTGTAACCTATGGTTACATTGTTTACGCCTTCTTTGGTAGTTGCTACTGATAATGTGTATTTTCCTGTGCTGTCTGTTTTTGCATAATACTTTTTACCGTTGATTGTAATTTTCACGTTACTGCTTGTAACTGCTTTACCATTTGCATCGGTGAATGTACCCGTTATGGTTACGTTTTCACCTAGTGTTACGTCACTGATTGGTTCATAGGTAACTACTGCATCTGCTGCTACAACATTAAATGTTGCTGTGGTTTCGTATGCATTGTAGTTGGTGTTTCCACTGTAACCTACGGTAATTGTGTTTTCACCAATTGTGTTTGCTTTTACTGAGAGTGTGTATGTTCCTGTTTTATCTGTTTTTGCATAGTATTTTTTGCCGTCTATTGTTATTTTAACATTACTGTTACTGATTGCTTTACCATCTGATGTAGTGAATTTACCAGTAATTGTTACATTACCACCATATGCCACATCACTTATAGCATCAACTGTTACTATTACGTCTCCTTTTTCAAGTGTGAAAGTAATGGTATCTTCAGAAGCCTGATACTTGTCATTTCCAGCATATGATGCTGTTATTGTTTGTTCTTCTAATGTTTTGAGGCTTGTGGTGTATGTAAATTCTCCACCTTTGGTTGTTACGTTTACAGTTTTGTCACCGATTGTTAATGTGATTACTTGATTGAATAATCCAATACTGTCTTCATTTACAAGTGAACCTGAAATTATAATGTTTGTGTTGTATTTTGCATCGGTGATTGGGTCTAGTGTGAGTGTTGTTGCTTTTGGAGCTTTAAGTTGATCAAGTTCATTTTGAAGATCTTCGAGTTGTTGTTCAAGGTCTTCTATGAGTTTGGATGTTGGTGTGTTGTTTTCTATTATCGTGTCGTTTTCTGTGGTTATTACTGCATAGTTTCCGAATGAACCGCTTATCATGTCTTTGATGAGTATGTAGTTGTTGGTTACTTGTGCGTCTGATGTTTTGTTGAAGTTTATTTCGGATCCTCTGGTGGTTTCTATGTTACAATCAGTGATTGTTACACCATCACATAATCCGAAGTATAATATGCTGTTGTCTTCTGTACCGTTTATGTTTATGTCCATTCCTGTGATGATTATGTTTTCTGGGATGTTTCCCATCCAGTCAACATGAGCATTTACTGCTGTTGCATTGCCACCAATAATATCATAAGTCGCATTAGCTATTAAAACATCACTGGCACCTTCAATTAACACACCTGTAGCATCATCTGAATCAACAATTATGTTTAATCCTGTTAGATTAATGCCACTGGATGTTCCGACGGCCATTGCAGTTGCGTATACTCCGTATGCCTGGGTAGCTGCTGTTGAATCGATTGTACCGTCGATTGTTATGT
>NZ_JAEELZ010000122.1 GCF_016282985.1 Methanosphaera sp. | reverse complement strand
ATATCTCTTTAAAATAGATATTTCTTTAAATTGAGTTAATAAGATGAATCAAAAAGCCAATGTATGACTATTTTAAAAAAAGAAAATTATTATAATTTTAAATGCAAAATCATTGCATTGTTTCTCTTATCAGCAATTTTCATTGAAATTTTTGTATACAAACTTAATTTTTTAGACAACATTTCTAGAGCATCTTTATAAAATCCGCTGCATTCGATTAATTGACAATCTGATTTTTTTGCAAATTCACCGGGGTTTTCAATATAAAAATGCATTAGTGCTGATTTATTCCCTGTCCTTTTAACATAAATATTTGAATATCTGATTCCAAATTATGTTAAAAAAAAGTTTTGGAGGGAATTTCTAGAATTTATCCAGGATATCTTTGTAAACACTTTTCAACGGTTCTTCCGATTTTTCGTATATTTTTCTTAGTATTAACTCAGGTGTACTGTTTGCCAGATAATTTATTTTTGGTGTTCTGTCAACTATCAGATTATAGTTTTCATCCAATCCTTTGGCTTCGATTCCATCAGTTCTGATTTTTATATTGTCCGTTCGTTTTAATATTTCGGGGGCCATGTGTGTTACAATTATCGCATAGGACTTATCATTTTGAATGTGTTCTATGAAACCAATGATTATTTTTATTGCTGCCTCCAATTCTGTTATAGATTCTAATTCATCAATCAATACTAATTTTTTTTCTTTTCCTATTGTAACCGGAATGAATGAAGTGATGAATGTTTCAAATGCACCTGCATTGAGTGAATGTTTTTTGGTAAAGTAATATACTTCATCCGTTTGCGGTATTGTAGCTTCCTGTGAACATACACCCAGTCCCATATGTGTCATTATACAATGTTGTCCCAGCGTTTCTAAGAGAGTTGTTTTTCCACCACTGTTTGCTCCTGTCAATAATATGATGTTGTTGTCCTGATCAAGGTTGTAGTCAATTTTTTGCATCACCGTTTTATTGATTTTTTCTTCCTGTTTCAATGTCAGATGTAGGCTTCCATTTAGTTGATATGTGTCACCGATTGTTGGAATGTTTAAGTCATAGAATTTTGTGAAGCTGGCTAATGTTAACTGGTAATCATATTCTATAATTTCTTTTGTTTCTTTTTGTATCTGTTCACCATATTTTTCCAGTAAACTGCATGCATTTAGTTCCTGTTCGTATTTTTTAAGGTGTATGTTTGCTGATATGTTTTCCTGTACTCTTTTTAATTCGTTTTCATCTATTTCTACAGGATATTTAACAATGAATGGATCAAATAGTAATCCCGTCTTGTTTGATAGTTCTTCTCTTGCTTCATCCAGCACGTTATCAAAAATGTTCATTAATTTTGGAGGTAGGTCTTCATCATTGAGTAAGAGTAATATTTCATCTCCTTCCAGCGCAACATTTTTTATTTCATTTTTCAATGTTTCATTTACCCTGTCTTTAATCTCTTCGATTATTTCTGTTATGGCTATTTTATTCTGGGTTTCTACTTTTACGGCATCAAGAGCTTCCAATGCTTCACCAATACAGCTTTCCATTCCAAGGTATTGTCTTAATTGGTATACATTTTCCAGTATTTCCCTGTTCTGTATGTAGTATTCAAGGGTAATGTTCGGTTGTATTTCGTAGTCCGGACTTTGATTGCTTATTGACACTATGTTGTTTGCTTCTCCGGGATCTACGTTGTAGTTGTTATAAAGGTATATTATGAATTCAAACTCTTCAAGATTCATGTGGTCTTCTATTGCAAATATGTTACAGTACCTGTCGAATCCCTTTTGAATTAATGACAGATAATCCTCATAGTCTTCACATACTATCGCATATTCATCATCGAATTTTGGTTTTATGTCATTGTTTAATGGTTTGATTTTTTCATATAATTCTCTTATGATGCCATAATCTAGGTTTTCAGTGTTTTCAAGCGTTGTTTTTATTAAATCCTGTGTCTGATTTATTTTGGTGTAATCAGTTGTTGGACTTAACAGCAGTACTCTTGTTTTAGCATAGTCCGTGTTTGCAAAGTCAAGTATTTTGCTGATGATTTCATTATATATCTTTTCTGACTGTTCAGTCTTTAAAAATGGATTGTTATCATTTTTATGAATTTTTCTTATAATGTCCAACGCTATTTTTTGGCTGATTCCCTGTATATTCATTAATTTTTCTATGTCATAGTTTTTAATGGATTCCTCAAATTTTTCATAGCTTCCATACTTTTGTATTATTTTTCTAATTAATTTATCGCCTACTCCCTTAATTTCTTCTATTTCATAAATGGTTAACACCTCCATTCATTGGTTTTTTATATTATATACTTTAATTAAACTTATTTTTTAATTTTTCTTGAAGTTTTAAAGTATTAATTTAATCAGCTTCATATATTATTATAGTTTTTATTAATAATTTTATAATTTATGGGTAAGATATTATGGATTTCTTTACGTATATTATTCTGCTGTTGATTGGAGGTTGTTTCGGTGGTTTGATGGCCGGTCTTCTTGGTGTTGGGGGCGGCATTATCTTAACTCCTATTCAGTATTATCTGCTGGTTGCCTATGGTGTTGATTCAAATATTGCAATGCCGTTATCCTTCGGAACCAGTTTGGCCGTTATTTTTGTTACAATGATCAGAAGTACTAAAAAGCATTATGATAATGATTTGGTCGTTACAACATTTCTGTCTTACATAATGGTATTGGGTTTTATCGGGGCGATCATTGGGGCATTTATTTCCACTCACGTTGACGTTTCTATTCTAAAATTACTGTTTGGTTTGATGTGTTTTGTTGCAGTAATTAATATGATTTTAATCAAGTATCCTGATAATGATGACAACATAAGTAAAAGCAAGGTTGCCCATTCCCTTTTGGGTCTTATAGGCGGTTTGTTATGCGGACTTTTAGGTGTGGGTGGAGGTATTATCATGATACCTATTCTTACAATTGTTCTCAAATATCCTACTCACAAGGCTATTGGAACTTCATCGGCATCAATTATTGCCACCAGTCTTGGTGGACTGATTGCGTACATGGTTCTGGGTTGGAATGTTCCTAATTTGCCGGCATATTCTATCGGTTATGTGAATTTGATACAGTTTGTATTCTTAACCATAACAAGTACTATTGTAGCAGGTTATGCTGCAAATATTTCAAAAAAAGTTGATTCTAAAAAACTAAAGATTGTTCACATTCTTTTAGTTCTTTATATTGGGTTAAAAATGGTGGGAATTGTATAATTAATTATTTTTATACACTCCCTTTTCTATATTTCCTATGAATGGGTTGTAACTGCTGTTTAAACTTAATTTTTCTCTTTTTTCATTATTTTTCACGTTCTGGAAGTGGTCTATTATACTGTTTGTATCATTTATGTTGAAGAATCTGCAGTCTATTGTGAAGTTGTCTATTTCTGTTTTTCTTAATTTTTCAAGATAATCCTCTAAGTTTAGTGTTCTGTAATCATAGATGTGACTGTTGTTGTAGCAGTCTTTTTTTATCAGATAATCATTGTTTCTTTTATCAATAATATGGTACGTGTTTGTTATTTCCTCATCGATAATATCATTGAAGTTGTCTTTTGTTATCATAAGTTGGATGTGCCCAAATATTGTGTATTCTAGTTCACAATCGGTATTTTTGAGTAATTGTATATCGTCATAGGATATTTCGTTGGATATTTGTAACCTTTTGAATTCCGGATCTTGTGATAATTTTTTAATGCTGTAATTGTTGTATATGTTCAGATGATTTCCGTATGCTTCAACATCCAAGTTTTTTGCAACGCCTATGTTGTCTGTCTGAATTTTTATGTTGATGTTTTTGAATTTCAGTTTGACGATTATTTCTCCGATATGGGGTAGTTCTTTATCTAGCAGTATCTGTGGTAATATCCACACTATCTCTTTGTCGGGTAGAATTTCACTAAGTCTGATTAAGTCTTCACTTATATTTGTTATGTATTCGTCTATGTTTGTGTAGTTAAAGCTTCCATCGTAATAGATGCCTGTAATGTATGGGTAGTTTTTGATTAATTCTGCCTGTTTCAAGTTGTTTATGTATACATTCCATTTTTCTTCTGTACTGTTTGCTTTGTTGAGGTAATGTTTTTCCTTAAACTCCTTTATTCTTTCCTTACATTTTTGACTTTCATCTTTTGTCGGCAGATATGAGTTCATTATTATTGAGTCTATTTTTTCAATTATTTCACGTCGGATGTTGTTTAGTGTGGATATTGGCATGAAGAGGTTGTCTTTAAAGTTTTGATATGTTATGTTGTTTATGGTGTAATTTGTGTTTCCTGTTTTTTGGAACTGTTGGGTTATTGTATTTTTGCTCAATGGTTTATTTTTTGCTTTTTCAAATTTTTCTCGACTGGTGTAATGTACAGGTTTTTCAAGTAATTCACAACATGCTTTTACTTCCATTTGTGATTCATTATTCAATGAAATTACTAAATTAATATTTGTTTTATGAACGTTTTCTTCATTTATTATGGCCTTTGTTTTATCTTTAAGATATTTTGAATATGTGATATAGACCATTGAATCTTTATTTACAAAAATTCCTTTTTTTAACTTTATAGTTATTTTGTTCTTGCTTTGGGAGACAATATTGCTGACGTACATTCCACAGCTTTCACCATCATATTCAAATTTCAGTCCATCACCATTAACAATTTTTGTAGGAAAACGCTTGTTTATAAATTTTATAGTGACCTCTTTTTCATTACTTTTAATAACTTTTCCTATTGGATAACCCTGATTTCCTGCACGGTTCCTGCTTATTACTTCATCAGGATTTTTATTTAGAATATATCCGTCCGTAAATCCCCTGTTAAATGCAAGATTTAACAATAAAAAATCTTCATGGTTGTTATTGTTATTCATTGCATTCTTGTAAGCATAAGTTGTACTTGACACGTATTCTGAAGATTTCATTCTTCCTTCAATTTTTAAACAATTTGCTCCTGCATCAATTAAATCCTGTATGTTATTGTAGGTGCATAAATCCTTGGTACTTAACAGATAATTGTCTTCTGCAAGCAGGGTGTTGTAATAATCCTTAAAAGTATATCTCATTCTGCACGGTTGTGCACATAGACCCCTGTTTCCACTTCTACCACCAAGGAAGGAAGACATTAAACATTGGCCCGAATAACAGTAACATAACGCTCCATGAACAAAAACTTCCAGATTAATGTCATGATCATATTCCCTTAGTTTTGAAGATATTTCTTTAATTCTGTTTATTGGAACTTCTCTTGAAAGATTGGCACTTGTAAAACCTGTATCACACAACCATTTAACAAAGGAATAATCATATATTGTCATTTGAGTAGATGCATGTAAGCTTAAATCAGGAATCAGTTCGTTTATGATGCTTGCAAGACCAATATCCTGAACAATTATTCCATCAACTCCCTGATTATACAAATAATAAACATAATCCAATACTTCCGGAATTTCCTTTTCAAGAATGGCAATATTTACGGTAACAAATACTTTGACATTGTATTTATGGCAAAATTTGATAGCTTTTTTAATTTCATCATAATTAAAGTTATCCGCATAATCTCTAGCACCATATCTGGTCCCTGATAAATATACAAAGTCAGCACCACTAAAAACAGCAGATTTTAGAACATCCATTGAACCAACAGGTGAAAGAAGTTTACATGTTTCATAGGTCAAATTTTTCCCTCCAAAAAATAACAGTCTATTAAAATATTGATTTACATAATATTAATTAATTTATAATTTGGTGAAAACATGTACATAGTATTGGAAGGAATAGATGGTGCAGGAAAATCAACACAAACGGAATTATTGAATGACTGGTTAACTGGTAAAGGTTACCGGACAAAAAAGATAGTGGAACCTACAACTTCGGATATCGGAAAAGTCATACGCAAGGAATTATTGAATCCGGAATCCACTAATGATATTAATCAACAGAGATTAACATTGCTTTTTGCTGCCGACAGATTAACGTTAAAAAAGGAGATATTGGATGCGAAAGATTCCAAGGACATCATAATAATCAGTGACAGATCCTTCTATTCCAGCATATGTTATCAGAACAATTCTTCAGTTGACAAGGATTGGATTTATGAAGTGAATTTGCATACTCCCCGTCCCGACTTAACGATATTGCTGGACTTGGATGAAAAAGAGGCAATAACCCGTTGTGATCGGGAGGAAGCTTTTGAAAACATTCAATTTTTAGAAAAAACAAGAAAAAATTATTTGGATTTATTGGAAATAGAAGACAACATTGTTGTAGTTGATGCTAAAGATTCATTAAATGACGTTCAGGAAAAAATAAGAAAAATAGTACGGGAAAAATTAGGTTTGTAAGAAAAAAGATTAAATGTCTAATCTTTCTTTCATTAAATCTACAATATAATTAACTGCATTATTGATTTCTTCATACGTTCCATGTAACTGTGGACCGACATCTGATTGTTTTAGTTGAACGTCGTATTTATCAACAGCAGATTTAATTTCCGTAACGGTTGGTCCAGGAGGTAAAGTAACATCCACAACATGTTTTGTTGCACGTCTTAAATCTTCAAGTTCGCCTTCGAATAAGATAATGCCTGTGTTACTTTGAAGCATGTTTAAATGATATTCATCAATCATTTCATCTGCTTGTTTTGGTTGTAATCCGGAAATTACACGCATTGTATGTTTAACCATTTTATCACCTAATTTTTTTATATTTTAATGAGTTTCCATGTATTCTCTTGCAGGTGCAAATTTTTCAATTAAATATTTGCTTACAGTATTTTTTAAATCCATTGGATGTAATTCTTCCTTGCTGAATACATCATTTAATTCTTCTTCTGTTAATTCAAGATTTCCACCAAATTTTTCAGGTCTTTCAATTAACATTTTTTCGTGTTCGTCAAAAATGTAGTAATGTGCCATTTCAATAACAGGATTGTCTTCAACTACGCCTGTTGGACAGAAACTTTTGTTAACTTTGTTTTTAATTTCTTTTGGAGAATCATCAATAGCAATGAAGTTACCTTTACTGCTGCTCATTTTGTCAGATCCGTCTGTTCCATGAATTAATGGTATGTGTATACATACAGGAACTTCTAAACCTAATTTAGGAAGAACTTCTCTTGCCAACATGTGGATTTTTCTTTGTTCCATACCACCAACAGCCACATTAGCATTCAAATCATCAATATCTAATGCCTGCATAACTGGATATAATGCTTCTGCAACATTGTGAGTTTCATCTCTGGATACTTGTGCCATACTTCTTTGTGCTCTTTGAATAGTAATCTGGGTTGCAGCTTGGAATACTCTGACCATGTACTCTGGAGACATACGGTCTGAACCTAAAATAAATTCGGTATCTTCACTAAGACCTAATGCTTTAAAACATTTAATGTTATAATCAGCAATTTCATTTAGTTCTTCCAAAGTTCCTTTGCCGTTTAAGTAAGCATGTAAGTTTGCAATAAATATTTTAATTTTAAAACCGGCATCCTGTAAAGCTTTCATTCTTTTAATGGTTAATGCATGACCTAAATGAATTTTACCTGAAGGTTCAAAACCTACGTAAGCTACTTTTTCCTCCCTTTTTAATAATTCTTTTAATTCATCCAATTCAATTATTTCGGCAGTATCTTTAGAAATATTTTCTAATGCTGCATCAATATCCATTTATTTTCCTCCGTTTTATTATTTAACATTTATATTATAATGTATATTTTATTTTTTAACTTAATAACATTAATCTCCTGACCAATGTTAATATCATTCATCATATCATTTTTTTTCAAATCAATAGGCATATATGTATCAGGATCCAATACCTGAATTTCTGTAGGCGTAATATTTGTTACGGTTGATACTTTAACATCGTTAGTGTTGCCCACTTTTTTAATGTTATCATATTCTTTCCAACTGATGGATTCTGATTCGTAAGTGGACAGGTTAAGTCCAACGAATTTATGACTGCCAATTTTTTCAATCTTTAGGATTTTTTCTTTATACTCAATAAAATCATCTTTGTGGAAGGAAGGTAACCTTACTGAAATCCAAGATCTGTAAAGGTCTCTACTTTTTGACTTATCTCTTCCCACGATTTTTCGAGATTCTGTAATAATTCCACCAAACTGTTTCTGCATATTTTCTGCAATTTTATTTGCAGCATTATGAGAACCTACCTGATAATCAATACCTTCTTTCAGAACAATTCTTTCAGTGACATAAGCTAATTTGTTTGTTTTACATAGGCGTTGAATTTCATTAGAAATAAATTCATCAGCTTTCTGTATTTCTTCTTCATCCAGCTTTCTGTCATCTGCACGTAATTGTATTACTGCTTCATAGTACCCGGAATGAAATTTACTACAGTCAGGACAAACTCCTTTCACAACTTTAACTTCTATCGGGTAATCTTTATCGATATAATCATCTAAAACTTGTCCTACGGCATGGATAATACAGTCATACATTGTTCCTCTGTTTGTAAGTATTTCCGTAGTTATCTCCACGTTCTGGAGTTTATCGTTAATTTTTATGTCCTTTTGTATTGCATCATTAATAATTTCATCATCATAATATGCTGATTCAATCCATTTGTCGTGTTTTAATGTAGCACCACAATGGGAACATACAGTAAATGTTGCATACTCCGGAACTTCAACAAGTTCAAATTCTTTCAGATAACAGCTTTTACATAAACCCTCATATAATTTTTCTTCACTATTGCATAATAAACAAAACATAGTATCCTCTCTATTTTCAAAGAATTAATGTTATTAATAATTGTTGTAAAAAGAGTTTTATTTGGAGCTTAAAAAAAATATAATAGAAAAATACTATTATAATGATTTTAAAGGTGCTCTTGCTCCACAAGCACTACATTTTAACATATCAATACGGTCTTCACGTATGATAACTGTATCTGGTCTGTTACATTCATGACATATTACAAAGTTATCAACGTATTCTTTGATACGGTCATTAATTACATAGTGTGTAAATTTACCTTGAAGTATTGCTCTATTTCCTTCAACATTTCCGGATGTACCTAATTCTCTTAATAAATATTTGAGAACATGTTGAGGGTCTCTGTTTAATGTACTTGAAACATCACCAAAGTTTTTGATAATAGTACGATTTCCTTGAATAACTGAATATCCTTTAGGAATTTTAAACCTTATTGATTCGAATACTCTGTCTGGTAATTGTTCATATGCTTTATCCAGTAAAGCTTCGTATTCTTCAAATTCTTTATCGGTTTTAGCCATTAATTTACCTCCATCTCTTTTCTTAATTAGTTATTGATTAAAATGTAATTGTTAAAACATTATCGTTTTTGAATAATTTATGATAATATAATATATATTTCCCTTATTACTTAATTTTTTCTAAGCAACTTTGTAATGGTCACTGGTTGGTGAATAAATAACACCTTTACTTGTGAGCATATTTATCATATCATCAGCTTTATTCTCTGAAATATTATATTTATCGGCTAAGTTTCCATAGATTACATTTTTAGGAGCACTTCCACCATATTCTTCAGAAATCTCTCTGATTTCATCAATTAATATGTTTATTTTATCTCTTTCTGATTTTGAAGTTCTTCCTTCAACTTTATCAATGTCCACTTTTCCTGTATCAGGATCATATCCTACCTGTTTCATACAGTCTTCTTGTAATTTTATAGCCCTTTCTGCATCTTCTTTACTTACTTCCTGGCTGAGTCTAATCTTTGCACTTGCTTCGGATAAACGAACAAGAGCCTCTAATTGACGAGCAGTAATAGGAACTGGTGATTCTTCATCTATTGCACCACTACGCATTGTTACGTAGAAGTCCTGTAAAACCTTTGCGGCCTCTTTTGATAAAACTGGTTGGACAGTTTTACGGGCATAAGCAATATATTTTCTCATTAATTCAGGATCAATTTCGTAGTTAATGTTTCTGTCCTGATGTATTTTTAATATGTGGCCTGCCAGACTGTGGTCTCTTTCAGCGTTAGGTTTATCTTCAATAATGAATATCAGGTCAAAACGGGACAGAATCGGACTTGGCAAATCAATTTGTTCAGCAATTGATTTGTATCTGTCAAATCTACCGAATTTAGGGTTTGCCGCTGCAAGTACACTACATCTACTGTTTAATGTTGCCATAATTCCTGCTTTTGCAATGGATATTGTTTGCTGTTCTAAAGCTTCGTGTATAGCAGAACGGTCTTCTTCACGCATTTTATCAAGTTCGTCTACACAAACGTTACCTTTGTCCCCAAGTACTAATGCACCGGCTTCCAGGCTCCAACCACCTAAATCATCACGAACAGCTGCTGCAGTTAACCCTACTCCACTGGTACCTTTACCACTGGTGTAAATTCCACGGGGAGCAAGTTTTGACACGTATTTTAATATCTGGGATTTACCTATCCCTGGATCTCCTACAATGAGAATATGCATATCTCCTCTCATATGAGTTTTGTCTTCAAGGATTTTTGCACTTCCTCCAAACAATTGGAAAGCAATTGCTTCTTTTACTTCATAATATCCTTGAATTGATGGTGCAGTAGAATCAATAATTTTTTGATATATGTCTGGTGAGCTAGCAAGTTTTCTTATTTCCTCTTCATCTTCTTCACTAATTTCCAGTTCTTCAAATTCCTGTTCTAATGGCTCGAAGAAGTTACCATAAATATAATTATTAAATCTTTTTGTTCTTTCATCACGTACAGTTTTTAGAACACCTGTTACTCTAATTTTATCTCCGGGAGTAAGTGTATCGACCAGGTCATCTTCCAGGACAATATTTATTTGTCGTGGCTGATCTCCTCCGGATAGATTTTCTAGAGGTTCCTGTAATTTTACAGTTTGGGTGTCCATATACCTTGATTCTTCTTGTAATAATTTAAAAGATCTTCCACCACATTCTGTACATACTGCGGGTTCATGTATGATATTTGATTTTTGTTCAACTTCATGTATTCTCATACAGCTTCTACATTCAAAAACAGCAGTCATTATACGTGGATGAATTTCATCAGTTTTTCTTACGATTCCATCCACAGCTATAAATTTTCCAATATATTCACTTCTTAAGTTTCTCAAAGGAACATGATTACGTATGTTGGAAAATCTTACATTTAGTTGTGCATTTTTTCTTTGTGGGTCAATATTTGTAATGGACTTTGCTGCAGCTTCCAAAGTCTCATCAGGTTTTTCTAATAATAAATCTGCTAAATCAGGATCAAACATTTCTAATGAATTGTAATCAATCACTACAGATTTTTCTTCAGGATAAACATCTAAAACGGCAAATATTTCGTCCTTACAAAGTTCACTGAAAAATTCTTCCAATTTAATGACAGAAGATGCCGAAGATCTAATATTATTATTTTCTGCTGTTATCGTAGTCATATGATATACTTATTATTTTTATAATTTTTATATCTAGTTATTAAGATAGTTTTTATATTTAGAAAATTAAAGAATTATATAATATAAATTATTATTCTAACTATGAATATAACAGAAAATATAGAGGTTTCAAATGAAAAGGTCAAGGTTAAAATTATTTAAAACTACTTCCTTAACAATTTCTATAATCGGAGTACTCTTAATTCTATTAACAGTAGGATTAATAGGATATGTTGCAGTATCCGGTTTAAGTAATTCTGTTTCAACAACTGTAAGTAGTGGTTCTTCTTATGATCAATTAGATCAGGTTAAAACTCAATATGAAGAAATAAATAATAAATATGAAAATTTAAATAAAAAATTAGGTACAAATCCTGATCCTAATATTAAAACCACATTCAATACGGGTAAAGTAAAATTATCCGAAATTAGTCAATCAATATCTTCCATCCAGAATGATATAAATAATGGAAAATCTGAGGAGGATATTCAGAAAAATTTAAATCAAACAAGAAATAAAATTAAGGAAGCTAATGATATTTATAATCAAATAGCTGGTTAATTACTTATTTTTATATTTTTTTTATTTTGGTGCTCTAAAGCCCCTGGCAATTACGTACATTTCAGAACTTCTTTTTCTAGAAGAATTTGGTTTTGTAGTTTTTACAGTTCTAAATTTCTTTTTAAGTTTCTTAACTAAATCCTGGTAAGCTTCACCCTGGAATGCTTTCATAATTAAGTTTCCCTCATTTTTAAGAATATTGTCTGAAATATTCAAAACGGCAACAGCCAAATCATATGTTCTGAAGTTATCAATATCTTTTATACCAGTTAGTTTTGGTGATGCATCAGATAATATTACATCTGCTTTACCATCAATTAATTCAATAATGGTGTTTTGTATTTCTTCTGTTGTAAAATCTCCTTTAACTCCGGTATATGCTTCATGGTCTATTGGTTTAATGTATTCTAAATCTACACTGATAATTTGACCAGTTCCTTCCTCTCCGATTACTTCTGCAACAACCTGGCTCCAACCTCCGGGGGCTGCACCTAAATCCACGACATTATAATCTGGTTTTAGTAATCCGTATTTTTTATCCAATTGTTTAAGTTTATACGAAGCTCTGGATCTGTAATTCTGTTTTTTTGCTAGTTTATAATAATGTTCTTTATCATGTTTTGCTTTCCATCTACTCATAACAATCCCTCAATGATTAAATTGTGAAAAATCCAGTGCCTTACACGTTGGTTTTCCGATTTTTATTACTTCTGCATCTACTTCCTTTCCATTTATTTCAAGTAACATCACACTAGGCTCGCTTAGACGTGGTTGGGTTGGACTTCCCGGATTTAACAATAATATTTCACCTTCTTGTTGAATCATAGGTTTATGGGTATGACCACTAACTAAAATGTCAACATCTAATTCTCTGGCTAAATAATATAATTGTTGTGTGTCACCTTTCGGGTAAACTACACCATGTGTAAGACCAATTTTAACATCTTCAACTTCAATGATTTCATGTGTGTTATATCCAATATAAGGATCACAATTACCATGTACAGCAATAACGGGAGCTATCTTTTCTAATTCTTCTATAACACTCTTTACTTCAATATCTCCACAATGTAATATCAAATCTACACCCTTAAAAACTTCGAAAACTTTTTTTGGTATTGATTCTGTACGAATAGGTATATGTGTATCAGAAATAATTCCTATTAACATTAAAACATCACTCTAAAATATTTTATTTGCATTATTATAATTTCTATCTCTTATTAAATCTATAATTTTTCAATGATAATTTTAGATTAATATTTATATTATTTGTTAAAATAACATTTTATAGAGAATAAATCTAAATAGCTTTTTTAAAAAGATTTTAGTTTAATAACTAATTAACTAATAATATTACTTGAAAATATTAAATGTAAATGGGAGATAATTTATGAGTGAATTAATTATATGCGAAAAGCCAAAAGTAGCAGAAAAAGTTGCTAAAGCTTTATCAGATTCACCCGTTAAAAATTCATATAAAAGAGTGCCGTATTATGAAATAGAAAAGGAAAATGGTGAAAAGACCACAGTATTGTCTGCAGTAGGTCATTTATTTTCTCTTCAGGCAAAAAATAAAAAAAATAAAAGATTATATGATGTTGAATGGGTTCCATTATATGAAACTGACAAGTCAAAAAAATATGTTAAAAATTATATTGACACCATAAAAAAATTTTCTAAAGATGCTGACAGATTTGTGCATGCTTGCGATTACGATACTGAAGGAACGTTAATCGGATACAATGCATTAAAATATATCTGTGGTGAAGATTCCATAGATAAAACATTTAGAATGAAATTTTCAGCATTAACTAAAAAAGATTTAATCAAATCCTATTCTGAAGCTTATCCTTTAAAAGATGATCAAAGTTGGGCTGATAGTGGTGAGGCCAGACATATCTTGGATTATTTATTTGGAGTAAACATATCCAAATCAATGACTGATTCAGTACTAAATGTAACTAATCGTTATGTTCAATTATCTGCAGGTAGAGTTCAAACTCCAACATTAGCTATTCTTGCGGAACGTGAAAAGGAAATAAAAAAATTCGTACCGGAACCATACTGGTTGATTAAAGCTAAACTTCAAAAAGATATAGTTGCCGATCATAAAAAAGGAAAAATATTCGATAAAAAAGAAGTTGACCAGATTTTAGAAAACTGTAAAGGAAAAGATGCTAAAGTTACTAAGATAACAAATAAAAAATCTATTAAAGATTTGCCATATCCATTTGAATTAGGAACTTTACAGTCAGAAGCTTATGCACAGTTTGGTTTTACTCCTAGAAAAACACAACAAATTGCACAAAACCTCTATGTTGAAGGATATACCTCATATCCAAGAACATCTTCACAGAAATTACCGGAATCATTAGGTTTATCCAATATTTTAAATGATTTAGCTAAAAATCCTAAATTTAAGGATAAGATTGCACAATTAAAAGAACCTTTCAAACCTAATGAAGGTAGTAAAACTGATGAAGCTCACCCTGCAATACATCCTACAGGAACATTACCTAAAGATATCAATGAGGATTATCAAAAAATATATGACTTAATCACATACCGTTTTATAAGTCTGTTCGGGGAAGTAGCAGAGATAGAATCCATTAAAGTTGATTTAGATATTGGAAAAGAACCATTTACATTTTCAAGACAAAGAATCTCAAAAGAAGGTTGGTTAAGTTTAGATCCTTATCAATATAAAAAAGTTAAAAATGAAGAATTCCCTGACATAAAAGAAGGAGAAACCACTAAAGCTAAAGTCAAAAGTGAAGAAAAAGAAACCAAACCTCCTGCAAGATATAATCAGGCATCAATTATCAGGGAATTGGAAAAACGTGGTTTAGGAACTAAATCCACAAGGGCAAATATTGTTTCAATATTATATACACGTAAATATGTTGAAGGTAAAAAAATCACAGTAAACGAACTTGGAGAACGAATGATTGACACGTTAACAAAGTATTCCGAGAGAATTACCAGTGAACAAATGACTCGTGAATTTGAAAATGATCTTTCAGATATCAAAGACCATAAAATTACCGAAAATAATGTTATTGAAGAAGCAAAAACGGAACTTGAAGGAATTTTGGATTCCATCGATGATAATCAGGAAAACATCGGTAAAGAATTATTCGAAGCTTATGAACAAAGCCGTATTGTAGGTAAATGTGACTGTGGAGGAAATCTGATTATTATTTCTTCTCCAAAGGGTGGAAAATTTGTAGGTTGTTCCGGATATCCAAATTGTAAAAAAACATATTCATTACCTGTTGGGGCAAGCGTACTTAAAACTACCTGTGAAAAATGTGGTTTACCATTAATTTCTTATGGAAAACCTAGACAAAGAGCATGTTTGAATTTTGAATGTGCTAATGGTGGTAAAAAATCCACAAATGAAAAAGTAGGTAAATGTCCTGATTGTGGTGAAGATTTAATTAAACGTATGGGTAGATTTGGTGAATTTATTGGATGTACAGGATTTCCTAAATGTAGATTCACATCTTCCATAGCTGATTATGAAAAATCACAAAAAGAGAGTAATGAATAAACTCTCAAACTATTTTTTTGAATTTTTTATTGTTTCATATAATTCTTTTAAGATTAATAAAGTACCTTCCTTGTTTAAATGTTTATCATCTGTCTGATTTTGAGAACTGTATATACAAGCAGGACATCCAGATTCACATTCACAGTCCCTTATTAATTCATAAGCCATTTTTATAATATTTTCAAATAATTTAAATGCTTTATCAGTTAATCCAACTCCACCTTCAAAGCCGTCATAAATGAATATTGTTGTATTCATAGTGTCTTCATGCATATTTTTACATACTCCACCTAAGTCATAAGTATCACACATAACGTGGAATGGTGCTACGGATAATAATACATTTTCCACTCCCTGTAAGCATCCCATAAAAAGATCGCTGAACTTGGTATCACTTACCAGATATTCCTCTAAACTTTCTTTAATGTAGTATGGGATTGTGAACCATAAACCTTTGGTTTTAAACTCAAGAGGAGGTAAATTAAGTTTTTTGGAAGCCGTAATTTTATTAAAGTTCATTATGTTATATTTATCATATTTTTCAGTAACTGTTAATTTACCGTAACATAATGTTATCTCGCCCAATTTTTCTTCTTTTTCTTTCTTAAGATTTTTTATGTCAACTTCTTTTAAAGCTTGGGTGTGGAAATTCACTTCCTGTTTTTTTACATAAATTCTCTTTTCTTTGATGTTCATTTCCCTTACAATATAAGTATCACCGTTATGTATTAACACGGCGTTCTCATGTGCTTCCCTGAATGCTTGTTTTTCATTCATGTCTTCTAAAAATTTATTTCCATTAAACACTTTGTATGGTTCAGACATCGCATCACTAAGATTAACTTCAAAATTTGGACTTTTGTCCTGTTTTAGAAGTTCTATGTCATTGTAATGCCATTGTCCATCCCTATATTTTATTATACCTTCATTTTCCAATTCATCTATTTCATCAATTACAATTCCTTCATCGTCAAATCCAAAACTTTCAATTTCACCTAATTTTAGAGGTATTTCATATGCGGCACATTTTAAATGTCCATTAAGGATATGTTGGTTATTTAAGTCGATTATAGCATGTTCATGTGTTTTGTTGAAAAATACTTCAGGATGTTTCATGAAATACTGGTCTAATGGATTTTGGAAAGCAACCATTGTAATAATTGCTTGTTGATTTTTTCTTCCGGCTCTTCCGGCTTGCTGCCAAGTTGAAATTAATGTGCCGGGATATCCTGAAATGATTACACTGTCTAAAGAACCAATATTAATTCCCAATTCCAAAGCATTTGTAGTAACTATCCCTTTAATTTTACCATCTTTTAGTTGATCTTCTATTTTTTTACGTTCTTCAACAGTATATCCTGCACGATATGCTGTTATTTTGTCACATAATTCTGGTAATTTTACTTTTAATTCTTTTTTTGAAGTTAATGCAGTTAATTCGGCCATTTTTCTGGAAGTTTCAAAACATATTGTTTGAAAATCGTTTTCTAAAAATGTATTGAATAATTTTACAGTATCTTTATGTGTTGAAGGTTTTTTTGATTCTATTGCGTACGGGTTGAAAAGTAAAAAATATTTTTTACCTGATGGTGAACCGTTTTCATCAACTATTTCTGATTTAAGGCCCGTAAGTTTTTCCCCAAATTCTTCAGGATTTGCCAATGTTGCTGTTGAAATAATGAATTGTGGTTCTGATCCATAATATTTACAAATTCTTTTTAATCTTCTAATTAAAAAAGCCATATTGGAACCGAAAACACCACGATATTGATGGGCTTCATCTATTATTATATATTTGATATTTTCAAAGAATCGTTGCCATTGTTCATGCCATGGTAATATTAAATGTAATTCATATGGGTTTGTTATAACCAATCTTGATTTTCTTTTAATTTCTGGTCTTTTGGATTTAGGGGTGTCACCATCATATTTTTCCGGATAAATTCCAAGTTCACATTCCTTGTCAATATTCAATAAACTTTTTAATTGATCATTAGCTAAAGCTTTTGTAGGGTAAATATAGAGGGCAGTATCATTTTTATTGTTTGTTAAATCTTCTATAACCGGTAACGAAAAAGATAATGTTTTTCCACTTGCTGTCGGTGTTGTAATAATTACATTTTTTCCTTCTCTAACTTTTTTCAAAGTTTTGTATTGATGGGTATATAATTTAATATTTTGTTTTTCAAGATAATCCTGGATAGGTGCAGGAAATTCAATTTTTTCTTGAGCATATCTGGCTCTTTTTGCAGGTATTTCCTCAATATGCTCAATACGGTCCCGGAACCATTTTTTGTTTTGGAAAAATTCTAAAATCTCTTCTACCATAGTATTTACTACCCTAAAAATTTTGTTTATATATTTGCCTAAAAATTATAATAATCTATATATCTGATTTTTAATTATTTTAACTATTGTTGAAAATATAATTTAATTCTCTAATTAATTTATCTGTGTTTAGTTCATGTTTTTTCAAGACTTTAAATAATTTTTTATTCATTTTTCATTTAAAAAAAATTCTAATAATTTAAATATATCTTAAAACTTAAATCTTAATAAGGATATTTAATGAGAAATTATATAAAAAATTCATCTAAAATTTAATTTCTAAAACTATTCTCGATTGAATAATTATACTATTATAAATAAATTACAGATATTAGATGATATTATCCTATTTATATCTAATCATCGGAGGTCAAAGGAGAATCACGCATGGACAATAAAAATTTAATTACAAAAATAGCACCAATTATCATAGCTTTATTATTAGTGCTTGCTGTTTTTGCTGTACGGGCAGAAACAATTAATTTGGGTGGAATATCTGATCCTGATATGAAAGCACTATATCAAGACGAAAGTGGAATGCCATATTTTACAGAGCTGGACTCATATTATAACTATCGTTTAACCGAGAATTATTTAAGTACAGGACACTTGGGGGACACTCAGGTAAATGGAACGGATTGGGATTCGTTGTCTACGTCTCCTAATGGTAGGGAAGCAAATTATCAACCTGTAATTATCATGTTGGCTGCTTGGGTATATAATTTTCTAAACATATTTGGAAATGTTTCATTAACACAAGTAGCATTTTGGTTAGGTCCAATTATAGGTTCATTAGCTGTATTACCTGCATTTTACATTGTTAGAAGAGCTACTGGAAGTACTTGGGGTGCAATAGTTGCTGGTTTAATAGCCGGTGCTGCTCCTGCATATTTCACACACACATATGGTGGTTTCTTTGATACAGATATGTTCAACGTTCTTTTCCCATTAATGACGGTACTTTTCTTAACTGAAAGTATCTATGCGAAAAAGACAACATTTAAAGCAATCTTCGCTGCTTTGTCTGCAGTATTCCTTGCACTATTTTCATTGTCATGGAGTGGGTATGCTTATATGGTCATTTTAACATTCGGAACATTGATCCTATATTTCCCTGCTTCATATTTAATGGATAAATTTGATGGAAAAGATCTTTCTAACAAAAAGGAATGGTTAAAAAATAATCCTGCAACAATAACTTTTGTTGTATTTGCTATCATAGCAATTATATTATTATTAATCACAGTAGGTTCAACATTTATTGAAACCACATTCAGCATTTTAGGAATGTCTACAAGTTTACAAAGTGCTACTGCAGGTTCTGCATATCCTAACGTATATGTATCTGTAGGTGAGATGCAAATTCCACAAATTATTGATATAATCAACAATAGTGGTGGATTATTTACAATATTATTTGCTTTAATGGGATTTGTATTAATGTTCCACGGTTTAAGGAAAAAAGCTAAAACCGAAGAACCAGAAAAAGTTAATGAAAAACAGGAAGAAACAAAACAATTAAAAACTAGAAGGTATATTCCAAAAACTAAAAAGGCAGAGGAAATTGCTCATGCTCATGAACACAGGTTTATACCAGGAAAATTTGAATGGACACAATCTGAAAAATACAATAATTTATTCCTATTTGTTCTTTTAGTATTATGGACATTAGGTATTGCTGTAATGTTAACTCAAGGTACTAGGTTTATAGAACAGTTCGAAGTACCTATTGCTTTAATGGCTGGTATTTCCATAGGAATATTCTTAAAATACATAGATTTAAAAATTGAACAAAAATCTTATGTTGCATTTATAGCATTAATTCTTGTATTATTAGCAGTGGTTAGTCCAATATATGCTGATCATTTAACTTCATCTCAAGCAGTTGGAAGTACAAATGATGACATGTATAATACATTAACATGGATAAAATCAAACACTCCTGAAAACTCTGTTCTTGCATCCTGGTGGGACTTCGGGCACTTGTTTACAGCAGTAGCAGATAGACAAGTGGTATTTGACGGAGGTTCACAGAACAACATGAGGGCATATTGGATAGGTAATTCATTAGCGACATCGAATGAGGATTTATCAGCAGGAATCTTAAGAATGTTGGCAAACAGTGGTGAAGACGCATCTAATGTATTGGATTCATATACTGGTAATACTTCAAAAACAGTTGTAATTTTAAATGAAATTTTACCTATGGATAGAACTCAGGCAAGTACAACTTTAACAGGAACTTATGGTTTAGATCAACAACAAGCTAATTCAGTTTTAGATCTTACTCATCCAGCTGAAACAAAACCAGTTTACTTAATATTAAGTTCAGATATGCTTTCAAAAGCTGCATGGTGGTCATACTTTGGTTCATGGAACTTTGAAAATCAGACTTCATACCACTATTCATATTATCCAGCTCAAAGTCAATCAGAACAAGTATCTGGAAAACAGTTCACATTAGGTACTGAAAATGGAGTTGTGGGTGTTTCAGGAACAAGTAATGAAACTAATGGTTCTACCATGAACTTTGCTTACATTGATCAAACTAAATTAAATAAAACCATTGACATGTTCACAGCTGAAGATAAAGAACGTTTAGCTAATGAATTAAGTGAAGGAACAGGTAATGAATTATTAAAACCTCATAAATTAATAATTGTGGAAAATAATCAATTATCTGAAAGAATTGTAAATAACAATAGTAACATGTCTATTATGGCATTCCATCAATCAGACAATTCTTATTTCACAGTTTTATTTGATTCACACCTGGAAAACTCAGTATTTACTAAATTATACTTAGAAAGTGGTTATAATGCAACCAGATTTACATTTGCTCATTCAGAACCAGGTATAAGTGTATGGGGTGTAAATGAGTATCCTAATGCAACAGCTGTAGGTACAACACCAACTTCAAATAATACAACAACTTAATCTCCTCTACTTCTTATTTTTTTTTTAATAATGAGTGTCCGACAAAATTATCTTTTTTTGTTGTTTAGTATTACTATTTTTTTAGATGTAATGATTTTATTTTTTATTAATTGTATTAATTATTTTATTACTTCTCATGACCCCTCTTTGATTACTTATCATGCTTGGATTATTTTTATATGTGATAATATTATATAATATTATTATGGAATCATGATTTTATTTATATAATTTAATATTT
>NZ_JAEELZ010000121.1 GCF_016282985.1 Methanosphaera sp. | reverse complement strand
CTGACATATAATTGATTATTATCTTATTTGCAGATTGAAAAAAAATAATCTTTAAAAAAATATACTATTTTTCCCTATACTCTGTTTAATGATATTAGAATTGTTTAAATATCTAAAAATTAAAACTTTTTTTTACAAAATAAATTAAACAGGAGGAAATAGTATGAACAAGAAACTATTATTCAGTACGCTAATAATATTTACTGTTGCATTAAGTTTATCCAGTGTAAATGCAGGATTATTCGATTTTGTTAGTTCAGATAATGTAGAAGTAAAAAATCTTGAAATCGTTAGTAAAGGATATTCCCTGTATGATGTTAATTGTGAATTAACTCCTAAAAATGATTTTAGTTATTTGGAAATGACTGTAATATTCTATGATAATGATGGTGCCGTAATTGAGAAAAATCCTATCGTCTGGAATATGAATGATGTAACTAAAGATCAATTAATCAAGGTAAACGGTAATGCTTATATAACTAATCAAAAAGATACCCCTGCTTATGCGGAAGTATTCATTACAGACAGTCCATTTAATGGCAATCCCGAAGATGCTTTATTCAAAGAAAATGTAACTATGTAATATTTTTTAATCATTTACCCTAAACTATTGAAAAATAGATATTATCCCCCTATCTTTTTTTAAATAATTATTTATATATTTTATAGATATTTACAATATTTTTAAGTCCCAAAAAAGTTAATTATTACTAAAACCATTATTATAACTGTTTATCAAATAATTTTTACTTGTATAATATCTTTAAATACAAATTATCATAAACATAACAATTAGTATTTAATAATATTAATGTTTTAAAAAATGTTTACCAATACGTTTAAAGAGAGTTAATATGAGTTCTAAAAATTATTGGACAAAAATAAGAGAAATAGCAATTGAATTAAATAAAATTGGAGAAGAACATCTTGATCAAACCAGTTTAGATGAACTTGTACCCATTCTTGATGAAATAGAAGTAATTGCTCATGATGATAGTATAGATTATGAATCTGCAAAACTCATACTATCCGATGAAGGAATGATTGATTCATTAGAAACAATTCGTGACTTCTATATTTACATCGGTGCCAGACTTGAAAGAGAAAATGCTTATGAAATAATTCAGGGAGGGGAAAATGCGTGGGAAGTTCTAGATACATTCCACTTCTACGAAAGATATGAAGGTCTTCTAAATAATGAATCTAAGCTTGTGCCCTTTGATGAAAATACAAAACTGGTATTCATAGGAAGCGGACCATTACCTGTTACATTAATAATGTTCAACAAAATGTTCGGATGTAAATGTATAGGTATAGAAGTTCAACCGAGTGTAGCAAAACTATCACGTCACATTATCCGCAGACTCGGATTAGAGGATGATATAAAAATAGTTATTGGTGATGAAAGATATGTAAAACATCTGGATTATGATGTTATTATGGTGGCAGCATTTGCAATTCCAAAAAATAAAGTATTTGGAAATTTATGGGAAATAGTTGATACAGATACTCCAATACTTTACAGAACATATTCTGGAATGAGACAAATGTTATATGAACCTGTAAAAGATGTTGATTTAAGAGGATTCCACCAGGAAGGATTAATGTTTCCTACAGGTAATGTAAACAACACTTCTGTTCTTGTTAAAAAGATTATATAATCTTTTATATTTTTTTTAATAAAATTGTTAAAAAAAACTTCAAATTATTCCATGGATGAATAAAATAGACTATTTTAATTCATCACATAATTTTATTAACGTATTTTTAAAATTTAGATATTCTTCATTATTAAGTATATCCTGTATTTTTTCATCCCATTTCTCATCATAGTCCATTACTTTACGTGCTGTTTGTTTACCTTTTTCAGTTAATGTGATACTCTTTTTTCTTTCGTGCTGTGTTCTTTGGACAAGATTTTTATCTTCCAATTTTTTAAGATTTCTTGTTACCGTACTCTCATTTAACTGGAAATGCTGGGCAATTTCTTCCTGAATAATACCCTCGTTTCTGTAAATGGTTATAAGTATGGGATATAATCCATAGGTTAACTTTTCTTCCTTAACTTTTTGATTAATATAACTTGCATGTTTTCTGTTGATTATGGATATAAATGCATTTGTAGGCATTGTATCGTCTGTTTTCATGATTGTTTCATTCCTTCAGTGTTTTATTTGGATTTGTTTCTAATCAATTCTTTGATGTATAACTCTATGTAAATGTAAGCAATTACTGATCCTATAAGTCCACCAAGTAACATTCCACAGTATATACCGAATTCTCCCCAGTTTAATATGAAACCCAATATGTAAGAGAATATAAGCACTAAAATGAATTCCCTGAACAATGTTAATATGAATGATGTTGTTCCTTTTCCTACTCCCTGGAATACATTTCCTGCTGATGCTCCAAATGGAACGTATAAAATGAACAGACACATTAACTGTAAGAATGCTGCTATAAGTGGTGCTAACTGTGCACTTGATTCGGAATATGAGAATATCAATGCTATTTGTGGTGCGAATAAATATAATATGGCACACACTACGATTGATGATATTAATCCTATTTTTACTGCATATCTTAGGGTTACTCTTAAGTTTTCATACTTTCTTGAACCGTATG
>NZ_JAEELZ010000120.1 GCF_016282985.1 Methanosphaera sp. | reverse complement strand
GGATATTAAATCAGGTAACGGTAAACTAACTTGGAGAGTAGAATGGGCTGCACGTTGGAAAATATTCGGTGTAACCTGTGAACCATTCGGTAAAGACCATGCTGCAAGTGGTGGATCATATGATGTAAGTAAAATAATTTCTGAAGAAATATTCGATTATCCTGCACCTTTCCCAGTACCATATGAATGGATTACATTAGATGGGGATGCTATGAGTAAATCCAAAGGAGTATTCTTTAGTCCGGAAGCTTGGCTTAAAATAGGAAAACCTGAAACATTAAACTATTTCATATTCAGGAACAAACCATTGAAACCAAAAGATTTCTCACCTAAAATGGGATTCCTTGATTTAATGGACCAGTATGACAGAGTAGAAAGAATTGCATATGGTATTGAAGAAGCAAGTAACGACAAAGAAAAATCAAAACTCACCAAAATCTATGAAATTTCACAAATACATGATTTACCAGAAGAAATGCCTTTCCAACCTTCATACAGATTCCTCACAGTAGCATATCAAATTGCTAATGGTGATGCAGCAAAAATTTATGAAATATTGAAAAACAATCATCAGTTACCTGAAAGACTTGAAAATGTTTCCTATGAAGAATTAAATGATTTCGATAGTGAAACATATTTACAAAGATTAGAATATGTAAACAACTGGTTAGAAACATATGCTCCTAAGTTTGTAAAATTCCAGGTAATGAAGAAGATGCCGCGTGTTGAAATTACTGATGATCAAAAAGAGTTCTTAAGACAATTAGCTGATGTTTTAGAAAATGAAACATTCAATAATGATGTTGAATTCCATGACAGAATGTATGAAGTATTAGAATCTCTTGAAATGAAACCTCAAAAAGCATTCCAGGCAATATATAAAACAATTATAGGTAAAAAACAAGGTCCACGTGCAGCATCATTTGTATTATCATTAGATAAAGACTTCGTGATTAAAAGATTTAGACTTGAAGAATAATTTTTCTTCATAACTTTTTTTTCAATTTTTTTATATTGGTTCAAAACCAAATTTAACCGTTAATTTTTGTGCACTATGTGATGCAAAATTTAAGAAACTTTCAACATCAACACTATTTTTAACGTTCAATGCACTGATTATATGTTGGGTATATCTTGATAAAACATCATTTGTGTTTAGAGATGTATATGCAATACTATTATTTATGAAAGTGTAGAGGTTTTCATTCTGTTCAACCATACGGATTGCTTCATGAAACGAATTAACACTTTTAACTATGTTAAAATCCAAATCATTATTGGCCAAAGTGGTCCATGCCAATCTTTGAGCAGAACCTTCAACTTCAACAAAATCCAAGCCATTTAAATCATACAGATTATTGAATTCCTCATTACCATGAGTAAGTAACATTAATTTATCCCTACCCAAAGGTATAGGTTCCAGATCATATATGTAAGCTTGAACAGGATCATCAAAACCAAGTATATCAACGAATCCCTTATTTGCCAAATCAAATGCCGTATCCATGTCAGTCTGTAAAATCTTTATATTATCCATTTGATAAGCAATTGCCAATTCCCTGATAAATTCACAAGATATAAATCCCCCGGCCATTACTAAAAAATCATCATCATCCAGACGTTGTTCGTATAATTCATATTTTTCCAATAAATTTAATGCAAAACTGGTTAATGTAGAACCCTTGTTTGATACCGTTACCAATGGTTCAGACAGCAATTCTTCCGCCTTAATGATTCTACGATTTAAAACCGTGTGGGATATTCCTAACTCTTTAGCTGCTTTTCTTTGAGAATTATTTGATTTAATAGCTTTTAATGTGTCAAATAATTTATAATCATAAACAACATTATCCATTTCTAGATTCAATTTTTTATTAATACTCATAAAATCAACCAAAGCATTCTTCAATAAAAAGTATAGTAAAAAGTAAATATAAATTTTTACATAGATAATAATAGTAATTTTTAAAATGAAAATTTTATTTATTTAAAATATTAAAAGGTTATTATTTAAAGTATTGTAGGGAATAACATGATTTATAATGATGCTGTAAATGATATTATTGAAAATGTATCAAAAATAACTCAAACTGTTAATCAAGATGAAATAAATCAAATGATTGACATAATTATGGATGTTGAAAACGTATTTTTAATGGGTCTTGGACGTTCAGGATTAGTTGCAAAAGCATTTGGTATGAGATTAATGCACTTAGGATTAAATGTATATATTGTTGGAGAAACTATTACTCCTGCAATAACCGATAAAGATTGTTTAATTGCAATTTCAGGTTCAGGAGAAACCAGTTATATCGTCAGTACATCAGGCATTGCAAAAAACATAGGATCAAAAATAATTGCAATTACTTCTTACACTGAAAGTACTTTAGCAAAAGAATCAGACTTAATTGTTCAGTTAAAAGGTAGAACAAAAATTGATAACGAACAAAACTATATTAGTCGTCAAATTAGTGGTCAACACCAAACATTATCCCCTATGGGAACAATATTTGAAATTAGTGCATTGGTATTTTTAGATTCACTTATTGCACAAATGATGCATAATTTAGGAAAAACCGAAGAAGATTTAAAATCAAGACATACTGTTCTTGAATAAACCTTTCCTATTTTTTTAATTTGTTATTGAAATTATTACTGATTCCTCATCAGAAGTATATATAATTTCTACAAGCTCTTTTTTTACTTCACTAATATCTATATCAACTCTTTGATTCAATAACTGACCCTTCAGTTGTAATGTTATTGAAGCATCCTCATCAATATATAATATTTTTCCGGGAATAAATACCCTGTTATAAGATATCTCCAAAAAAGCATCTTCTTTGAAATTTTTTAAAATATAATCCTCCAATTCATCTTCTTTAAGAACTATATGCTTCTTATTCATAATATAACCTATTTTTTAATCCAGATTCTACCTTTACCTTTAACTGTTTTATCCCCAGAATATAAACCGTATTTTCCTATAAACTGTTTCCCATTAATTAATGGATGATATATGGACTCTTCTAAAACAAAGCCGGGCAACATTTTTTCAACATTACCATTGATAATTATTGTTCCTTTTTTCATCTGGCCTCCAAACCATTGATTTACATTACCATCAATTTGAATTTTACCTCCAGACATATGAACACCAGCTAAAATATCACAATCACCTTTAATATGAATGTTTCCACCAATCATATATTCAGCTAATTGTTTTCCAGCATTTTTATGAACAATTATTTGTCCTCCGGACATTCCTCTCCATTCTCCTGCATATGAGGAACCGCAAAATTCCTTTACACTTCCCTTTATTTCAAGAAGTCCTCCTGTCATTTCACGTCCGGCATAGCTTTCAGCATCCCCATTTACAATAATATGTCCACCGGACATACATGCACCCACATGGAAATCTACATCGGAATTAGCAATTATCTTTCCACAGGTCATGGCAAAACCTATTCTTTTTACTCTGGATAAATCACCATCAATAACTATGGCACACTCCTTGGCATCATCACATTCACCTTCAATGCTTACATCAAAATAATGTGACAAAGGTTCTTCTTTATTGCCCCGATAAATGATAGTTTCATTTATTTGCCGTAAAGATTTATCGAATAATAACTCAGGAAGAATATTATCAAATTCTAATGAAATTGAAGATTTCTTTGTCATAACCAAATTAATTACTTTCATAATTCTCCCCCATAATTTACATCCATTCTTGTATCAGGTTGAATATAATGGTCATTCACACCATAATTTTCATATTTTATAGTATAATACTTATTAAATTCTGGTTTAATTCTGTCTATTAAAACTTTTTCCTCATTTTCCAATCCTAACACATTACACCAGATATGATTACTGTTAACCAACTTAACAATGTTACCGTCTTTAACCAGTATTTCACCATCTTTTATTGTGTATTTACTGTTTAATAATTTATTTTCCAAAGTTTCTGAATTTGATTTTAGAGTACAGTCAAACTTATCCACATCAATGTCATAAACAGATACATCCGCTTTGGCACCTACTCCCAAATGTCCTCTGTCAGTTAATCCTAAGATTTTAGCAGGTCCTGCCCTTGTTATTGTTGCAATCTCATTCCAGGAGTACTCACGATCATATGTTCCCAAGTCTGTTCTGTTTGTAGCCCAATTATGAACTTCATTATCCAGCATGTCCTGTAGTTTTTCCTGACTCATAAGCCATGAAATTATTCTAGGATATCTTATGAAGGGACCGCCATTTGGAGAATCTGTTGTTAAGACTATTTTCCAAGGATCCTTTACGCCCATGAAAAATTCCAGACCTACTGCCCATTGAAGTACACTTACAGGAGCATGACTGGAATATATTGAAGGAATCAGACCTGACGCCGTTTCTACTTCTATGTCCTTATTAGCCCATTTTAATCCTGTTAATCTAAATAAATCATATTCCATCGGAGCGTCAGCAGTCATTGTTGTTGTTTCATCAAAGGTAATCTGACCAACATCACAGGTTAAATGGTCATTTTTGTTTATATAATCAATCAATTCGGAAGCACCGGAGGATACATCCCTCCAGGAAGTACCCTTGTATGCATGGAATTGTACGTGAGTACAATGCATAATCTGATTTCTATCCACATTTTCATTCTTTTTAATATGTTTTACACAATCAAAAGTTTCCAACGTAGTGGCATAATTACCTGGATGGCCCAGATCATTTGTATGAACATGAACTGAATGAGGAAGACCCAATTTTTCATTTACTTCAGTAAGAGCCTGAATAACTTCTCTTCCAGTAACGCCCCAATGAGGTTCAGGATCATCCAATCCATCAACATTCTTACCCCAACCCCATGCTTCACTTCCGCATGGATTTACAATTTTTATTCCATAACCTTTTGCTAATTTCAACCATTTTGAGATAAAAACTTTTAAATCATCAAAACGTTTTTCCTTAACATATTTTAACATGAACCAATTGTTACCGAATAAAGTTAATGTTGGAATATCCAGATTCGGTATGCTGTTAATTTCTTCATGAGCGTGTTTTGCTTCCAATGGAGGAACAGCTGCTTCTGTAACTGTTGTATATCCCATTTTTGTGTAACGATAACCTATGGTTGGACAGGTAGGTAATGAAAATCCTGCCTCAAATCCTGAAATATCATTTTTGGATGCTGGCTTAATTCCTTTTCTAATATCTTCAGGCCTATATAAACGACCTATGGATAATTTAGGTCCTGCAATATGAGAATGTAAATCCACACCACCAGGCATAACCAACTTACCTGAAACATCCAATTTTTTTGCTTTGGAGGATACTTTATCTACAATGACATTATCTTTAATGAAAATATCCATTTGTTCCCCGTCAATATCGTTTTTTGGGTCAAAAACTACTCCATTTTTAAGAATATATTCCATCAGTTATCCTCCTCTTGCTTTAAAATTTCGATTCTTTCATACAATTGTGTTAAAATCCATTCATCAGAATGACAGTTTTCCGGTTTATCAATTACTTTTTTCATGAATAAAGGAATTGAATCCATACGATAAGCCGTACCTTCTGTTTCCACACCAACCCTGGTACTTGGTAAAACAATATCAGCCAATTCAGTGTAAGGTCCCCAGTGAGTATCAATCTGTATTGTTGGAATATTGATTAAATGTTTAATGGTATATCCCGGAAATTGAACACCAGGATCTGCTGAAATTGCCATGAAAAAATCAGGTTCTCTTCTATTTAACAGATCAATTGTAGTTGTTTCACCAACCATGAAACGAGGATATCCTCTTGAAAAATCAACACCATAAGGATAACCTGTTTCAGATGTTAAAGCTATGTTAAAACCACTAACATTAAAAAATCCCCTCATAGGTAACATTGACCATTTGGAATATCTGTTTAAATCTTCGACTAATTGAATTAACATGTCAACATTTTTTTGTTTACCTAATGTTTGAGATACGCCCAATCCAAAGAACAATGCTCCATATTCAGCATTTTTCATGATTTGGATTAAATTTTCAAGTTGAGAAGTTGGAACTCCTGCAATCTCTTCTTCATCCAAAGATTCCCCTTTTAACAACATTCTTAAAGCATCAAATAACAGGTAATCCTCATTCATATTAAATTGTATCCATTCGTCTGAAACTTTAGCTGTATTGGTGTATTTTGGGTCAAGAGTGATAACAGTTCTATCCTTACGACCATTTTTTCTAAAGAAACCTTCAGGAAATGTAGTGTATCTGGACAAATGTCTTGGATGATCATCCATAGGATTTGTTCCCACATATACAACAACGTCCGCCCTATTTTTTACTTCTCCCAAAGTCATTACGGGATGTCCAACATTTTGAAATGCCTGTATGGATGATCCATGACATATTGTTGACTGATTATCCATCACAGCCCCTGTTTTTTCTGCAATTTTTATACCCTTTTTAATTGCTTCAACGGAAGTTTCACCCCAACCATATAATACCGGCCTGTCACTTTCATATAAAAGCCGGGCCGTTTTATCCAAGGCTACATCCCATGTTGTTTCTTCAAGAATCCCTTCATCATTTCTTACAAGAGGATTTAGTAATCTTTGATCCTGATCGTTGATTATTTTACTAGCACCTATCCTACATGCATGCCTTACACCAACGATTTTCTTATCTTTTAATAAATAAGTTATATCATCACAGTTATTTCCACAATAAGAACAAGAACAATTCCTTACTTCCTCATCATAATCTGTAATCGGTTTTTCAATCATTAGATCATCCTCTTCTTATATACTGGTTTATCTGTTAATTTATCATCATCAAGGTTATACTTGTTATATACTTTATTCATCAATTGAGACACCAACAAAACATCTTCATCAGTTTTGAAAATTTCTGCAGGTATTCCCTTGTATGTTGGAACATTACAACAATAGGTTTCAGGACTTATAATTATATTTGCCCAAGGTCCTCTAGGTATAAAAACCATTCCTTCATGAGGGGCATCGTATGAAATATCCACATACAATACAACCTCACCCCACTCGGATTTTATTTTAATTTTGTCTCTTGACTTTAAAGATAACTTTTGCATATCTTTAAGATCCATAAAGGCTACCGCCGCTGATTGTCTGTATTCATCTTTTAATGTTGAACCTTTTTTCTCATAAAAAGCCTGAATGACACTTGTTCCAGTATTGACCATTACCTTCATATTCATTCCCCATGATAAATTGACTTTGTCGGACATGTGTTTGTACAGGTCATACAAGCCCTACATTTTTCCGGATGGAACAATTTTATAACTCCATTTTCTACCAACATAATTACTTCTGTAGTGTTGGGCCCATTGCCTCCAATCACTTCAGGACATATCTCCTGATTAACAGGACAAACTATTATGCAAGAACCACACCCTAAACAATGATCTTGATTAATTTTTAGCATATTATACTCCTTTAACTGTAATAATTTGATTATAACTTCTCATATTTGAAAATTTTATAATATATTATATATGTTTTAAATTCTAAGTATTTTTTTAAAAATGAAAAAATTTCAATCATTGATTATTTTAATAAGAAAAAACAAAAATATAATTATAATAAATTATCATTACAAATTTTTTAAGGATGATGAAAAAATGGGAAAAGTTAAAAAAGAAGACATTATGTCAATTCTCGAAACATATGATAAAGAAAATATAACTATCGCAACTTTAGGTAGTCATACAGCTTTACATATTTTAAGAGGAGCTAAACAAGAAGGATTTAGAACTGCTGTAGTATGTGAAAAAGGTAAAGAAGTTCCATATGAAAGATTTGGAGTTGCTGATGAATTTATTTTTGTTGATGAATTCAAAGATATTGTTAATGATGAAGTACAAGAACAATTAAAAGCAATGAATGCTATTGTTGTACCTCACGGATCATTCGTAGCTTATGCTGGATTAAGCAATGTTGAAGATAAATTCAACGTACCAATGTTTGGAAACCGTGACATATTAAGATGGGAAGCTGAAAGGGATAAAGAAAGAAAAATGATTACCGAATCCGGAATCAGAATGCCAAACAAATATGAAAATCCCGAAGACATTGATAAAGCAGTAATGGTTAAATTCCCTGGAGCTAGAGGAGGTCAAGGTTATTTCATCTGCTCAAGTTTCGAAGAATTCCAAGAAAAAATTGAAGAAATGAAATCCAGAGGCTGGATTAATGATGATGATGTTGCAGATGCACACATCGAAGAATATGTTTGTGGAACAAACTACTGTATACACTACTTCTACTCAGCATTAAAAGATGAAGTTGAAGTATTAGGTATGGACAGTAGATATGAAACAAATATTGACGGTATTGTAAGAATTCCTGCACAAGAACAAATAGAAGCTAATTTAAGCCCTTCATATGTTGTTAGTGGAAATCATCCTGTAGTAATAAGAGAATCTTTATTACCACAAGTATTTGAAAACGGAGATAGACTCGTTGAAACTGCAAAAGAATTAGTTAAACCTGGTATGAACGGACCATTCTGTTTACAATGTTTAGTAAATGATGACAGAGAAATTGTTATCTTTGAAATGAGTGCTCGTATCGATGGTGGTACAAACACATTCATGAACGGTTCTGCATACTCTTACATCCAATTCGGAGAATTTATGAGTATGGGAAGAAGAATTTCAAGAGAAATTAAAAACGCTATAGAAGAAGACAGATTAGATGTAATTATCACCTAATTTGTATAAATTTTCATCTCCCCCAATTTTTTTTCTATTTTTGTTGAAGATTAAAAAGAATATTTAAAAAAAAGAAATTTTGAATTAATTTTTTGATAATGCTTCATTAGGACAATTTAATACACAAAGTCCACATTGAGAACATGCACTTTCATTAATTGATGGGAAGTCATCTTTTATTTCAATAGCCCCCATAGCACATACCTTGACACAGATACCATCATATGAACAATTGGATATTCCCTTACATTTATCAGAAAAAACCGTTACAGCCATTTAAATACACCCATTACGGTTTGGAAATAGCCTCATTAGGACAGTTCAATATACAAAGTCCACATTCAGGACAAGCATTTTCAATGACACTCGGTCTATCCTCAATATTTTCCATTGCATTTAATGCGCAAATTTCTATGCATAACCCACCCTCAGGACATGCATTTACTCCATTACATTTAGTTGTATCAATAATTACAGCCATAAAATCACTAAAATAAACTAATCAATTTTTAAAGAAAAAAATATTAAATTACATGAAAAAATAACACAAATCATACTAAACAAATAATATAATAGTTTATTATAAGTATTTTATTTTAAAAAATATTTAAAAGAATTGATTTTTAGGAAAACGTAACATTTCAATGTGTTTTAAAAGCAAACAAAATAATAAAGTGAAATACTGACTTAAAAGATTTAAAATAATCCTGCATCAAACACAATCAACTCAAATACTTAATTAATAAAGATTATGCTACAGATTAATATTTAACTCTCTAATTTTTAAAAAAAAAAAAATAAAAAATGTGGAGGGTTATAATTCTTCCAAAGAATCATAATCAATAATTTTTTCAATTGATTTTACATCAACAGGTATGCCCCTTTCTTTCATAGCAGCTATTGGATTTAATCCACCTGCCACAACATATCCAAAATGATATTTTTCTATTTTTGCATTATACATGTATTCATTGGTCTGACCCATACCCAATATTTCAAAACCGTAATCATTTAATGAATTTAAAATATCTTTTGTTGCTTCTCTTGATACATATGGGATAGTATGTACACTTGCCAATAGTTTTCCTGAATTTTCTATTGAACCATACACATCATGCATATTTTTCTTTATAAATATTTCATGGGGATCCACAGATGAACCTTTATATGAAACCAATTCTATAAACCGCCTGTTATTTTCATAAATATCCAATATACCACTATAAGTAGGAAGACTGCTGATTCCATACTTTGTCAAGATTCCATCAATTGTTAAACTACAGATAGTAGCTATTCCCACATTATCATTACCTTCATCAAATAAAGCATAACGGTTTCCAATACAATATTCAGGTTTTCTATCAAATAATTCTTTTAATACATCTATTGCATCGTCAACCTGATTTTTATTGACATAAGATATATTGGAAATGATATCCCCAGAATGTGTTTCAATATCAAATGTAACATTAGATAGTAAATTATAAATCTTATTTAAAACAAAAGAAACCTTTTTTTCGGGCTTTTTAGTACATTCTTTTAAAGGATTACTTATGTTTTGTGTGGTTAATTTCATTTTGCTGTATTCTGCAAAATTATCGGCCAATTTAATATTTAAATCATAACCACTTTCCTGAGCTGCACATAATGGAGCCACACCACCAATTATTACTATTCCAACCATATTATCCGGAACAGGAATACCTAAAACAGATTGTCCTGATTCTCCTACATGAATAACTCCATTTATACCTATTTTAGATAAATTTTCAATTATTTTTAGAGCTTGTTGTCTTTTTGAAGCCGGAATAATTCTGAAATTTGCAGGAATAACACCCGTTCCATCATTTGCAACATTTAAAACTGAAGTGCTGTCATGACTCGAAAAAGCTTCCAAAGGAGTAATTGATGTTTTTTCGTAAGCAATCTGTTCAATGAAATTAATAGGGATGTAATCTTCTACTTTTAACAATCCACCGTATAATGGTTTGGAAATAATACCGTTTTTTTGGAATACCCCATCAAATGTTGTCCCACATACCGTTTCAATGTAAGTGACGTTATTTTTTTCATAAAAATTATATCTTGAACTGACGGATAAACCTTCCTTAAAAAATTCTTTTATAATTTCTTCGGAACCGACTTCATTGATGGATGATAAATTTACTATTACTGATCCCTTAGCAGTTTCATAGTCTAATGAAACATTATACATTTTTTCCTGAAATCTGGAATATGTAAAATCAACCTGATCATATATTAAACCTTTTTTAAGTTCTTCAATTCCTTTATCGGTTATTTTTCGTCCCTTATAACCCATTTTTTCAGTGAATCCCTTTTCATCCAATATATGCATATGATATCTGACAGCTCTTTCACCTAGAGAATAACCTCTTTTATTTAATTCCTCTGAAATTACTTTAGCTCCTAATGTATCATTTTTATTATAAAGAATACGAAGGATTTCCATCATTTTCATATCAGTTTCTTGTTGAACAGTAATAGTATCAAATCTCCAATAATATAGTTAAAATTAAATAATAAATTCAATAGTTAAAGAAGATAAAAAAATTAAAAAAAAATAATAAAAGATATTTAGACATTTAAATATCTTTCACGTTCATAATCAAATACTTGGATTCTGTAATCATCCCATTCTTGACGTTTTATGTTGTAAAATTGATTATACACATAATCGCCCAATGCATTGATAACTACTTCGTCTTTTTCTAGAGAGTGATATGCTTCCCATAAACTTGTTGGTAATGTTTCAATACCTTTTTCTAAAAGCTCTTCAGGAGTGTATGCGAATGCGTTGAATTCTGTTGGTTCTCCAGGATCAATTTTATTGTCCATACCATCCAATCCTGCTTCAAGCAATACTGCAAATGCTAAATATGGATTACATGATGGATCAGGAGATCTGCATTCTATTCTTGTTCCTATTCCTCTTGATGCAGGGATTCTTAAGTAAGTGGATCTGTTTTTGAGTCCATATGCAATATAACATGGTGCTTCATATCCAGGTACTAAACGTTTATAAGAATTAACTGTAGGAGAAAGAATTGCGGATAATGCTTTTGCGTGTTTTAATAATCCTCCTATGAAATATAATGCTTCCTGTGATAACTGTGTTTCTGAATCAGGATCATAGAAAATATTTTTACCATCTTTAAATAAACTTTGGTTACAGTGCATTCCACTACCATTTACTCCAAAGAATGGTTTTGGCATGAATGTTACATTATATCCTAAGTTATCCACCAATGCTTTAATTGCTTGTTTAAATGTAATAACAGCATCTGCAGTTTTTAATGCATCATCAAATCTGAAGTCAATTTCATGTTGTCCCGGTGCTGCTTCGTGATGACTAAGTTCAATATTAAAATCAAGTTTTTCAAGGCCCAATACTATTTCTCTTCTGATATCTGTACCCTGATCTAATGGTTCTACATCAAAATAAAATGCATCATCAGCTGGTTTAAAGTTACCGTTTTCATCTTCTTCTATGATGAAAAATTCTGGTTCAGGACCCATATTGTATTGATAACCTCTTTCTTCTGCTTTTTTCAATGATTTTTTTAGTACGCCTCTAGGATCACCTTCAAAAGGAGTTCCATCTGTATGATAAATGTCACAAATAAACCTACATGTTCCTTTATCTTCAGGTCTCCAAGGTAATGTTGAAAAAGTAGTAATATCCGGTTTTAAAGCCAAATCACTGTTATTGATATCTACAAAACCGGCAACGGATGAACCATCAAAAAGTAATCCATTATTTATTATGTCTTCTGCATCATCCGGTTTTTTTAAGGATACTGCCATACTTTTTGGTATTCCATGTATATCTGAAAACTGTAATCTTAAAAACTTAGAACCATATTCATCTATCTGTTTAATTATATTGTCTATTTTGTCATCATGTTCGGACATAAGTACTCCACCTTAATCTTTTATTCATTTATAGAATTCAATAATAATTAATATGTTGTTATATACTTATTTGTTTTTAGGTAATTAACGGAAGTAGATTTCCTAAATATATGTATTTTTATAGTTATATATAATGTTTTCAATCATTATATGAAAAAAGAAAAAAAATAGAAAAGCAAATATAAAAAAGGTTAAAATTTTATTAATCTGAAAGAAGACATGTTGAATAAATCCCACATTAAAACTTTAGGAGCTAACACAACATCTTTTTTATTCAGAATATATTTAATTGTTTCATTGACCTGTAAAGAACCAAATATTGATGGAGTAACACCAAGAACCTGAGGTTTTTTTGCACTGATACTTAACAGATAATTTTTTACATCATCATCCAATGCTTTATCAACGGATTTTAATCTGAATAACTCTTCATAACTTACAGAATTTGGTTCAAATACTGATAATTGCCCCATAGTTTTTTCAACAGCACTGTGAACAAATACCATACCCTGTTGTTTAGCTTCCCTAGAAATTAATACTCTCGTATAAACATTATCAACAGCATCAACTAAGATTTTATTTCCTTTTAATATTTTAGATATGTTCTTTTCATCAATGGTTAAATCATAATCAGTGATGTTTATATTTGGATTAATCTGTTCCATTGCAGATTTGGTAATTTTAACCTTGGATTTACCTACGGTGTCCAAATTACTTCTAACTTGTCTATTTAAGTTTGTTTCATCAAAAACATCCTGATCAACAATTGTCAATTCTTCAAAACCTGCACGTACAAATTGTTCTATTATAGTTCCACCCAAACCACCACATCCAATAATTACAATGGGTGTTGTACGCAATATTTCCTGTTCTTCTTCTGAAAAAATTTCCTTTTGTCTGGAAATCAAATTCTGATATACATCCATCTTATCTCATCCAAATATTATTTATGTTACACATTATAGTAATTATTATATTATACATATTATATAACAATTGTTATATTACATAAAATAAAAAAAATCCAAAAATAGAAAAATTATTAAAAAAAATTCGAAAGAAAAAACATAATACTAATTGAAGAATCAATTAGCTTATTTTAACTTATACTTAAATGTATAAGTGCCGGGGGCGGGATTCGAACCCGCGACCTCACGGTATCCCAGGAAAAAGTCAGAGCAATGCTTAATACCCTATGAGCCGTGCGCTCTAACCAGCTGAGCCACCCCGGCGTGGCACATTATAATTTATATATAGAATAGTATTTATACTTTGTGGTTAAAAATAAAATAAAAAGCATTTGAAAAAAAAATAATTATTTTTAAATGAATATCCATACATAATAATATACTTTAAATTTGGGGAGAAGGTTTTAAATATGACTCAGTTAATAGAAGCAAAAAAAGGAAACATAACTCCTGAAATGGAATATGTTGCCCAAAACGAAGAGATAGATGTTGAAAAACTAAGAAAATATATTGCTTCTGGAAAAGTTGTTATACCAAAAAACAATACCAATGATACATTACCTACAGGTATTGGAAAAGGTTTAAGAACAAAAATTAATGCAAATATAGGTTCTTCAACAGAAATGGAAGATATTGATATTGAACTGGAAAAAGTTGACGTGCTAGTCAAATATGGTGCAGATGCTGTGATGGATTTAAGTACAGGTTCTAAATTACTCGAAATAAGAAAAGCTATTAGAGAAAAAACAAACATCCCTCTTGGAACTGTACCTATTTACCAGGCAGGAGTAGAAACTAGAAACAGTGGCGAAGCAATTGTAGATATGGACGAAGATCTAATATTTAAAGTAATTACTGAACAAGCAAAAGAAGGTGTCGACTTTATAACTGTTCATTGTGGTATTACCAAAGATTCCATACAATCCGTAAAAGATTCCGAAAGAATTATGGGAATAGTCAGCAGAGGTGGAGCTCTAACAGCTGCATGGATTATGCATAATGAAAAAGAAAACCCATTACATAAAGATTTTGATTATTTGTTGGACATATGTAAAGAGTATGATGTTACATTATCCTTAGGTGACGGTTTAAGACCTGGATGCATACATGATGCTACAGACATAGCTCAAATTAGAGAACTAACTACATTAGGGCGCTTAGTAAAAAGATCCAAAGAAGCAGGAGTACAGGTAATGGTCGAAGGACCGGGTCACGTACCAATTACCGAAGTAAAAGCAAATATGCAAATACAGAAAACAATATGTGATGAAGCCCCATTTTATGTTCTAGGTCCAATAGTCACAGATAGAGCACCAGGATACGACCACATTACTGCAGCAATAGGTGGAAGTATTGCCGGAGCCAGTGGAGCTGATTTCTTATGTTATGTTACACCGGCAGAACATTTATGTATTCCTTCAGTAGAACATGTGAAACAGGGAGTTATAGCTTCAAAAATAGCTGCAGAAGTGGCAGACATTGCAAAACAAATACCAAGCACAATGCGTAAAGAAAAAGAAATGGCAATTGCTAGAGACAACTTCGATTGGAACAAACAATTCGAATTAGCAATTGATGGTGAAACTGCTAAAGAGTATTATGAAAGTGCTGAAGCATCAGAAGATGAAATGTGCAGTATGTGCGGAGATTTCTGTGCTATAAAAATGGTCAAAGATCATGAAAAAAAATAGCATGACACAATACTATTAATATAATTAATAACAAAAGTAAGAATATAATATAAAATAGAGAAAGAATATTAATAGGAGGGAAACTATTGGCACGTAAAAGCAAAAAAACATTACCGGCAAGTGGAGCGGGTATTGTAAGATATTTCGATGATGAAACAGCAGGAATCAAACTTTCTCCAAATCAAGTAATTATAGGTGCTATTATAATAGCATTAATTTGTATTGCATTAAGATTTACTACTTATGTAGGTTACTAAACCTAAACTTTTTTTATAACTTTTTTTTAAAACATTGAAAATTTATTCTCTAAAAATATATTTCAATATAATTAATTATTAACGGATAACAAATATAATTATTAATTATGATAAATTTTATTTTAAATTTTTTATAATAAAGGGTATGTTATTAAATGAGAATATTAATTAATTAGAATAACATATATATTTAATTATAATAAAAATTGTCTATTTATAAACAAATAGAATTTTGAATTTGATTATTTTAAAAATAATTATTAGGATATTATTATTTAGGATTAATAAGGTAAATTGTTAAATTTAAGGAAGGGTATAAAATGAGTGATAAAGAATCTAAATTTGTAGATACAAATCCAGAAAATCAAAAACCACACAACATATCTGGAAAAAATCCAAGATCTGTTCAAACATTGCATAAATCTCAAGTAAAACCTAGATCTCAAGACAAAGAGATTAACATTGAAATAGTGGAAAATGAGGATACTGTTTATAAAACTAAAACAACATACTTAGTTCAAAAAGCTAAAATGCAATTAAAAAGACGTGTTGCTCCTGGTGTTTCTGAAATAATTATCAGAAAAAATGAAGAAAAAAGGAAATTAGCTGAAGCCAAAGCAGAAGAAGAAGCTAAAGCCAAAGCAGAAGCAGAAAAAGCTGAAAAAGAAGAATTAGAAACCAAGGTTCAAAAAGAAATTGAGAAACAAGATGAAAAAATAGCTCAAAGAAAAGGAATTAACGAAGAAAAAGAAGAAGTTTCCGAAGAACCTGGAGAAGAAAAAGTTGAAAAAACGGAAGATACAACTTCCACCCAAAGCAATGCTACTGGTGATGGAAAATCATTCACACAAACACTCAGAGAACAAGGTTTAATTTACGGACAAAAAATAGTGGACGCTGTGGAAAAAGCAAAACCTGGAATAGAAGCAACCATCGAAGAAGCAAAAACAATAGTGGCTGAAAAAGCAAAAGCTCAACCAAGTTCTGAAGGAAAATCATTCACACAAACACTCAGAGAACAAGGATTCATTGAAGGACAAAAAATCATTGAAGCAGTAGAAAAATCAAAACCAGAAATTGAAGCAACCATCGAAGAAGCAAAAAACAAAGTTGAACAAATTGTTGAAGAAGTATCAAAACCAAAAGAAACACCTAAAGCAGAAACAACCACAGACGGAAAATCATTCACACAAACACTCAGAGAACAAGGATTCATACAAACAGAAACCACAACAACAGAAGCTCCAAAAGCAGAAAAAGTAGAAGTAAAAGAAGAAAAAGTAGAAGAAGTATCAAAACCAAAAGAAACACCTAAAGCTGAAACAACCACAGACGGAAAATCATTCACACAAACACTCAGAGAACAAGGATTCATACAAACAGAAACCACAACAACAGAAGCACCTGAAGCAGAAAAAGTAGAAGAAAAAGAAGAAAAAGTAGAAGAAAAAGTTGAAGATACTAAAAAAGAAGATAAACCTTCAGATGATGGTGAAGTAAAAACATTTATTGATTTAATTAGATCAGAAGGATTATTATAATTGGAGCATTAATATGTCAGAAGATATCAAATGTAGGATGATTTCAAAAGGCAAAGAAAATGGTCAAACTTTAGTCACTAAAGATCCAATCAGTTTTTTAGGAGGAGTTGATCCAAAAACAGGAATAGTTATAGATAAAAAGCATGAATTATACAACAAATGCATTACCGATAAGATTTTAGTTATTCCTTCAGGTAAAGGTTCAACTGTTGGTTCTTATGTAATTTATCAGATGATTAAAAATAATACAGCTCCTAAAGCCATAATTTGTCAAAAAGCAGAACCTATTATTGCGATTGGTGCAATTATCTCAAAAATTCCTATGGTAGATAATCCCGAAATTGACATAATTAATACTTTAAAAAATGATATGGATGTTACTGTGGATGCGGATCATTCATTAATCACCCTCAACTAATTTTTTTTTCTTTTTTTCGTTAACAATGTTAAATATATATAATACTTTTGAAATAATATTTAGTATATACAAAATTTAAATAAATAAAAATGAGGTGACATGATGAAAAGCGATACCTTTATTGTTGAAGATATGCACTGTGATGCATGTGTAAATACAATTACAAAAACTTTAACAAACAATGAAAATGTATCAAATGTTGAAGCTGATCTTTCTTCAAAAGAAGTAATAGTGGAATATGATGAAGAAAAATATGATGTTGAAGAAATATTAAGTTCTTTAGATATGATTGGCTTCCCTGCAAGTGTTAAAAAAAAACATTAAATGTTGCAGGTATGACATGTGTAATGTGTTCACGTGCAGTAACCTCCGCAGTATCAAAAATGCCCGGCGTATATTCAGTCCATGTAAACCTGGTCTCTGAAACAGCAGATGTGTTATACAATCCAAAAATGATTACAACTGACGATATTGGAGACAGAATAAACCTTATAGGATATGAATATCTGGGCATTCATGATAATAATTCTATAAATAATGAAATTCTAGAAAAAAAACATGCCGAAAACCAGAAAAATAAATTATATAGAATTATTGTTGGATTCTTTTTTTCAGCTTTATTAATGTATTTGATGTTTGGAAATGTGAATTTAGGACATAACTCATCTTATATTCTATTGGCAATATCAATATTACCGTTTATTTATGTTTCATACCCAATTATAAAATCGGGAATAACATCAATAAGACATTTAAATTTAAATATGGATGTAATGTATTCATTAGGTATTGGAATTTCATTTATAGTTAGTGTACTTAGTACTTTTCATCTTTTAGGAGAAAGTCATTTTATGTTATACGATACAAGCATAATGCTTGGATCCTTTTTAATGCTTGGTAAATATTTGGAAGATAGAGCTAAAGGTAAAACATCCGATTCCATAAAAAAACTTGTTCAACTTAAATCTACAGAAGCTACTGTTGAAAAAATGGTTGATGGACAATTAATCCAGAAAAAAGTTCCAATTAATGAAGTGTTTAAAGGAAATGTGGTTATTGTAAAACCTGGAGAAAAAATTCCATTGGACGGAGAAATAATAGAAGGACAAAGTTACGTGGATGAATCATTAGTAACTGGAGAATCCATGCCTGTTCTAAAAAAAGTATCTTCAAATGTTATTGGTGGCTCAATTAACAAGGAAGGATCATTTAAATTTAAAGTTACAAATACAAATGAAAAAACAGTACTTTCACAGATAATTTCAATGGTTCAGGATGCACAAAACTCCAATCCACCTATACAGAAACTAGCGGACAAAGTTATAAAATTCTTTATTCCGACAATCTTAATAATTGCATTAATTGCATTTTCAGCATGGTATTTCTATTTGGGAAGTCCATTCCTATACAGTTTAAGCATATTTATATCAGTGATAGTTGTTGCATGTCCTTGTTCCCTTGGATTGGCAATACCTACTGCTTTAACAGTGGGAGTAGGCCTTGCATCAAAATACGGAATTTTAATTAAAGATGGAGAAACTTTAGAAGTATCTGATAAAATAAACCATGTATTACTTGATAAAACAGGTACCGTGACAAACGGTAAACCAATATTAAGTGAAATAATTAATTATTCCAATAAAAACAACGAAGAAATATTAAAAATTGCACGTTCAATTGAACAGTATTCACAACACCCGATATCCAGTGCAATATTTAATGATGAAAACAAGAACAATTATGACTTATATCCAGTAACGAATTTCGAAAATATATCAGGTAAAGGAGTTAAAGCCAACATAAATAACAAAACTTATTTAATAGGTAATAAAAAACTAATTGAAGATAATGATATAAATATTCCCAAAAATATTATTGATGACTTGGAACAGAAAGAAT
>NZ_JAEELZ010000119.1 GCF_016282985.1 Methanosphaera sp. | reverse complement strand
GAAGATGTTACAAAGACGAAGATTGGAAGAAGTATATTGCTTATCTTAAACAGTGGGCTAAGACACATGCTTCCTTAGCACATGCAGGTCAATCACCTTTCTGCTATGACGAGTGGTATGACAATGAGTATTACGAGGAAGAGGATGACTTTTGAGTTGTATTACCTTCTGTTTTTGGATGGTGGAATACAACCGCATATAAGTGTTTGACAAGGAAAAACTGTAAAGCTACAATTTATATGCAAACAAAAATAAAAGAGCATAGAAGTGGGGAAAAAGTTATCTGAATCATATATTTTACAAAAAGCAAAAGAAACTCATCCATCATATAGCTTTAGTAAGGTTAACTACGTTAACATAGATACAAAAATTATTGTTGGCTGTCCCTTACATGGTGATTTTGAAATTACTCCTTATCACTTGATTTATAGAAAACAGAGATGCCCCCGCTGTAAACCACATAAAATAATTCAAAAAGACTTTTTGAACCGATGTAAAAATGTTTTACCCGAATACGATTATTCTAAAGCAAAATATATAAACTCACATGAAAAAGTTTGTCTTGTTTGTGAAAAACATGGAGAATTTTATAAATATCCTCCTGAATTGTATGCAGGACATGGTTGTCCAAAGTGTACTGAAGAAAGAATATTAACAAACAAGAAAAACAGATTTATAACAAAACAGTGTGAAAAATGCGGATATGAATGGAAAATAATAAAAACAGATATTATCAAAAATTCAGGCTGTCCTATATGTACAAATAGATTGGTAAAAAAGGGATATAATGATTTAGAAACGACACATCCAGATTTATTAAAAGAATGGGATTATGAAAAAAATAAACATCTTCTTCCAAATATGATAACAAGCAGTTCAACAAAAAAAGTATGGTGGCTATGTGAGAAAAAGCACAGTTATCAACAAAAAATAGCAGATAAAGTAAAAAGAAATTTTAAGTGTCCTATTTGTTCAAATAGAATACTTGTAAGTGGAATAAACGATTTACAAACAGTATTTCCAGAAATACTTACAGAATGGGATTATGAAAAAAATGTTGGAATAAATCCAAGCGAATTGAGTTGCAAAACTACAAAAAAGGTATGGTGGAAGTGTAAAGAAAATCATAGTTGGAAAGCATCTGTTTATGAGCGTGTATGGCATGATAGAACAGGTTGTCCTTATTGTAACGGAAATATACTTAAACCAGGAAAAAATGATTTACAGACAATAAACCCTGTGTTAGCAAAAGAATTTCACCTGGCAAAAAATAAACCTTTGACGCCAGAAACAATTACAGCTCACTCAGGAAAAAAGGTATGGTGGGTTTGTCCTAGGGGGCATGAATATGAATCCTCCGTAGACAAACGAGTAAGTGGTCAAAACTGTCCATATTGTTCCAACAAAAAACTTCTTATAGGGTTTAATGATTTAGAAACTAACTATCCAGAATTGGCAAAAGAATGGCATCCAACAGAAAATGGAATCCTTACTCCTAAAAACATTGTTTTTGGCTCATTAAAAAAAGTTTGGTGGATCTGTTCAAAATGTTGTAATACATTTCAAGCACGAGTTGTTGATAGAACAAGGAAAGGAAACGGATGTCCTGAATGTGCAATAAAATTAAGAGTTCAATCAAGACTATCTTCATTGCTTAAAGAAAAAACATTAAATGATGACAAAGAATTAATCAGAGATTGGGATTATGAGGCGAATTATCCTAAAACTCCTTTAGATTATACTTATAGATCAGGACAAAGTGTTTACTGGAAATGTCATGTGTGTAAATATCAATGGAAGGCAAAAATATTAAATAAATCAAGACATAATGGTTGCCCTGCATGTAGTAACAAGGTCGTTGTTCCAGGTTTTAATGATCTTGCAACAACAAACCCAGAATTGGCACAAGAATGGCATCCAACAAAAAATGGAATTCTCACTCCTAAAAAAGTAACACGTGGAAGCGGTAAAAAAGTATGGTGGCTATGTCCAATGGGACATGAATATCAAGCTACACTATTAGCAAGAAACGGCGGCTTTGGAGTAGGTTGTCCTAAATGCTATTCCAGAAGACAAACTTCTTTTGCTGAACAAGCTGTATATCATTATATAAAAAAAATATTCCCAGACGCAATAAATGGATTTAAAGCTTCTTTTTTAGGAAAGATGGAATTAGATATATACATCCCTTCTATACGATGGGCAGTTGAATATGATGGTATGGCCTGGCATAATGAAAAAACAAAAGAAAGAGAAATAAGAAAATATAAGGCCTGTAAAGAAAACGGTATAAAATTATATCGCTTAAAAGAAGATGAAATAGAAAAACAATATGATGGAACGTATGATTCTGCCATGCATACAGAAGATATGTGGACATCAGAAAAATTAAATCAAACAATTTATAGCTTATTACTAGAACTTTGTCATGGACCTTTTATGATTAATTTTCCAATCGATGTTGAAAAAGACAGATTTTCCATCATGGAAAACATGAAAGTAAAATTGGATGAGTCCATTGCAGTAAAATATCCTTTACTTGTAAAAGAATGGGATTATGAAAAAAACGGGACATTAAAACCTGAAAATGTATCACATGG
>NZ_JAEELZ010000118.1 GCF_016282985.1 Methanosphaera sp. | reverse complement strand
CATGAAAAAAATGATGAGGATAACAATGTAGTTATTGATAAATAAGTATGCGTATTCTCATTTTTAAGGATGTTCCATCCAAAAAATTCATCAACCTTATCCATAAACATATTAATATGTATTATAATTAACAATATAACCAGAATACTTTTTGCTAACATTGAATTAAATAAAAAAACCAAAAAAATGTAAAAAGAAACATTTATGATATGAAATCTATTGAAATTTAATGGAAGCATTGTGTAATTTAAATTGTAAGGCCAATTTTCATCAAGTAATTTGAACGATTTATTCCTCCTTAATCTTAAATAGACTATTAACAGTTGATACCAATTTAGAATTATACAAGTTCCAAAACAAAAAATCAAAAGTAATGTCAGGAAATTATTTGGTAAAAAAACATAAAATGGCCATAAAGCCAAAAATGAAATAACAGGAAGGAAAATTCCCAGTTCAATAAATCGTGCTTTTTCATTATAAATGCGTCCTTTACCATCTTTAACTTTTAAAGGAGTAAATAAACCTCGATAAGGCCGCATCTTTTCAACATCCTTCCAAAAATAACATTTTTGTTTTCTATTAACAAAATCAGAATGCATAACTCTGTAAAATGTAAAAATTATTACTATGCCTAAAATAATAATGTTTAATATTTCAAAAATCATAAAATTCATATTAATTCACATCCCAACCAGTTATATTTGAAATAGTATGTTTCAATTCATATGATATTATTAAATCCCGTGATTTATAAGTTATATATTTAAATGTTAAAAGGTTTGTGTACCACCGATAGGATTCATATTTACTTCCTGTGTATCAACAATATTTCCATTACCGTCATATAATGTTATAGAAGCATGATCCGGATAAGTGTTAAGTTCATTTGCTGTTCTCATAGTAAAATAACCTGAACTGTCAACGGTTTTCGGTACAATATTTCCAGCGTTTAATCTGGTACCTCCATTACTATAAAATACTCTGATTTTAACATTTTCACCGGCATGTTCTGAACCTACATATACAGTAATGTACGTTTTTGAAGGTAGGGGACTATCCGTTCTAAAACTTCCACTGACAATTTTCAAAGGATATTGTGCTGAAGTAACTTCCGTATTCTTGGCTTCATTATTATCTGTATTTTCTGGAGCAGGTGAACTTTTAACATCATTTGATGAAGGAACATTGTTTTGATCAGCATTATTGTTTGAAGTATATAATACTGCTCCTGCAATCAGAAGTGATATAATTATTAGAGTTAAACAGATTATAAGTATATTTTTTGAAGAATCATTACTATTGTCTTTTTGTGTTGTTGAATTATATTTTTTAAAGCTGGAATGAATATTTAAAGCTTCACCACAGTTTTTACAAAACTTCGATGAATCATCATTTTCAAAACCACATTTTTTACAATACATTTTATCACCTAAAAAATTCTATTATAAGAAGTTAATACAGAAATTCATAGAGGTGTAGGAACACTTGTTTGTGAACCTTTACGTTTTTCCATGTTACATCCAAATTTATATGTCTGATTATTATATCTGATTTCTATAAGACAGTTATCAGGATATTTTGGTATCGGTGCAAACTCTGTTATTTGAATATTCCCCTCATCATCAACTATATGATTCTCATAAGCTGAAGGATTATTAAGATTAGAACCATCACGGGAATATGTTGTCATGATTTCCATACTTTGTCCAGAATACTCTTTTCCAACATTAACCGTTGCAGGAATGCCTGAATTAGGATTTCCATCCAAATAAAATGATGCAGTATTTACCTTCAATACAGCGCTGTTCGTAATTTGATTCTCATTAGTTAAAACTGTATTTCCATTATTATTTAAAAATAAAAATGTTCCAGCAATTATAGCTACAATGATAATTAACGTAGCACAAATGATTAGTACAGTATTGTTGGATGTATGATTATCCTTGCCAGGTGAGTACATAGAATTCTTATTTATATTTTGATAATTTAAAGGATTTCCACATTTTTGACAAAATTTAGAATTTTCCATATTATCAAAACCACAATTATTACAAATCATTTAAACACCTTGTCATTAAAAAAGAGTATATTAATTTCTTTATTTATATTTTTGGATAATAAGAATTAAATTGTCAATGTTTTATAGATATTTATAATAAAATTTTTAACATTTTGACTATAAAATTGATATATGCTATTGAATGGTTTAGATAAATATTTTTTTAGAAAAAGAAAAAAAATTAAAAATGATTTTTTAATAAATGGGAGATTAATTGATTAAAACTATTCTTCTATAACTTGACTTAATGTATCTTCATCTGGTGCTGAAATATAAACACTTTTACCTCTTAATGGATGTAAGAAAGCAACTTCGTTATTTTCGATTTTTGTATTGTCTGTTAGTAGAGAGCCATGAACTCCTGATATAGTTTTGTTTGTTCCATATATGTTATCGTATCCAGTAATTTGAGCACCGTTTGTTATGTAACCAACGGTAATGTTTATCATTTTGTCACCATTTTTAAGAATACATGTTGAAGCCTTATTGTATTTATCAACAGTATAATCCAATTTTGTTTGTGCTTTATCCACGGTATATCCATCAGGAATGTTGAAATTTATACCGTTTAGGGTTAAAGTACTATCTGTTTCTATTAAACTATCACTAGCAGCTATTGCTGTTAAAGAAAGACTGGTCATTGTCAAGATTAAGCAAATAGCTATTATTTTATTATTCATTTTCCTTCACCTACCTTACATAGGTAATATTATATTTATTTGTATTATATTAAATACTTTTATTAACAGTATTCAAAAGATATTTGATATTATTAAAAGAAAATTTTTTAAATAATGCTTTTTATGAAAAATGGGCCCTGTAGAAATCATATGAATAAAGTGTGAAAAGTAATACTTTTTATCAAAATATTTAACTACTATTATCTAATAATTATTAACTATACAATAAGTAATAATTTATTATCTATATTTAATATTTTATTATTTTAGTGTATTTTTTTGATAGTTGTTATGTATAAGAGTTTTGTTGTT
>NZ_JAEELZ010000117.1 GCF_016282985.1 Methanosphaera sp. | reverse complement strand
TTTATTTTCCCTAAAAAAGTTCACGTAATTGGAGAAAATTGTTTGATAAATAACGGTACCATTTCTTTAACTCAAGACGCTCATCAATCAACGATTACCAATGTTACAATCAATAATAAGTATAAAGAAGATTTCAATGTTCATGGTATAGAAATATATGAAGTAAACAACTGTAAAATAACAAATGTCAACATAGCAAATTATGGACAATTTGAAAGTTTAGGTATATTTGCATACTCTTCAAACGGTAATAGAATTACAAATTGTACAATAAATACATCCGGAGATTATGTAAATAATGGAATTTTCTTATATGCAAGTGACACCAACACTTTAGAAAATAACATAATCAACATAAATCAATCAAATGAAAGCATACCTTATACAAACGCAGTTCAATTTAATGAAAAAATAGGTACAATAACTGAAATATTACATAATCATGGAATAGTATTGGTATATTCATCTGACAACACAATCAACAAAAACAAAGTAAATGCAACATCAATGTTTAACAGTTATGTGCATCCGGAGGAAACCTGTCAAAACAGTATTGTTGGAATAGATGTTTACTTTGAATCACATAATAACAAGGTAACCAATAATAATATTTCAATAAACAGCTATGCACCATTTTCATATGGAATGGGAGTTTTAGGAGGACAATGGGGAACTTCAATGTCATCTTCTAATGCAGCAAATAATATTTACCAATACAATAATGTAACTGTAAGGGGAGGATACTTCGCAACAGGATTTATTGCAGGAAGAAACAGTATAAACACAATTGTTGATTCAAACATTTTCAAGATAGAAGCAAGAAAAAATTCATCAGTTCAAGGAGACTATTCATTTGGAGTAACCTTAGAAAACAGTACTAAATCAAACATAACAAATAACCAATTTGCTATTAAAGGAGCTTCCGTATACGGAATGGAATTGTTTGACTCAGGAAATAATACAATATTTAACAACACATTATTTGCAAATGCAACATATCCATATGCTATAGCAGGATATTCAGCTTCCAACAACAATATCCTCAATAACACATTAATGCTTAAAAAAGGAAATTATGGAACAATAACTCCTGCAGCTCATGCTGATGCAATACCATATGGTGATGAAGCAATCATGTTCATGACATCAAGTAACAGCAATACAATAAAATTCAACCACATTAACACTACAGCAAATACAACAGTTAAACTAGGTAATCAAACATCAAACAATATTGTTACAGAAAACTCTCTGGTAGCTAAAACAACAATAGGAGATCAATCTGTAATAAACCAACACACTTCAAATAATGTATCAAATAACTTTGTATACTTTGTAAATGCAACTGTTGATCCGGTTGAAGCATTTGTTGGAGATACAATTACTTTAGTGGCTAACATTAACACAACTACAACAGATTACAGTAATCTTTCAGTATCTTTCAGATTAGGTTCTAATAATATTGGAAACAGTCCTGTTGTTAATGGTAAAGCTTCATTGAATTACAATGTTTCCACATTATGGAATCCTACAACTTATCAAATCACAGCATTTGTAAGTGGAAATAATTTCCAGAATGTCACAGCATTATCACAGGCAGTATTTGAAAAACATCCTGAAAAAACAACAGTTAAAGTAGCAAAAGTATTGGGTGTTGTAGGATCTAATGTAGTTTTAACAGCCAATGTAACCACAACTAGTGGTGGTAAAATTGGTTCTGGGGCTGCAGAATTCTATATTGATGATGTATTATTGGATGTGGTGGATTTAAGACTGGGAGTTGCTTCCTGTAACTACACCATTGCAAATAATGCAGAGAACATAATACATACAATAAAAGTAAATTATCTTGGTACAAACGATTATGAAAACGCCACTGGAAATAATACTTTGGGAGTTCAATCACATACCACAGTTGTTGTCTCAAACTGTAGTGCCGTTTTAGGTGAAAATGTCAATGTTCGTGCTAATGTTACTTCCGGAGGTAAGGCTCTTGCTTCAGGTATTGCGAAAGTTTATGTAAACAATGTTCCTTTAACCAATGCAAGCATCAGTAATGGTGTTGTTAATGTTAATGTTAAAGTTCCTACAACCTTTGATAAAGGTAATTATACATTAAAAGTAGTATTTGATGGTAACGATACGGTTTCATGTGCAACTGCTACTGCCAAAATTGTTTTAAATCCTATGGCTGCCGTGTTACACTTTAATGATACTTGGGTGGATCTTGGTGAAAATTCTTCATTAGTACTTGCTATTGATAATGGTGCCAGTGGCAGTGATTTATGTCTTGCTAATGGTGGTAATGTTAGTGTAAAACTTAATAATCAGTTGTTAAAAGATTCTAACGGTAATGTTATTTATGGTGTCGTTAATAACGGAAAATTAACTTTCAAATTTGTAGCTCCATCACAATTGGAAGGTTCACAAAATCTTACATTTATATTTGATGGAAATTCAAAATTCAGTGCAGCAAATAAAACATTCCCTAATTCATTAAATATTGGTAAAATCAATGTGACAATCACAGTAAATGAAATAGGTACGGTTAATTTAAATGATAATATAACCGTAACGGGTAAATTTACAGAAACAACAGGTAAGGCCATAGCTAACAGTAATGTAAAAATCATTATAAATGGTGTGAAAAATTATGCTAAAACGGATAAAAATGGTACATACGTATTTGTAACTACTGCAAGTACTTCTGGAGTAAATAATCTTAGTGTTGGTTATAGTGGTAACAACAAATATCGTGCATATGAATATAACACCACATTTACAGTAGGTAAACAAAATGTAATAGTTACATATAATCCTGTTATGGAGGTTCCTGCAGGAACTAATGTTACCATAACTGGTAAATTTACTGATGATACAGGTAAAGCAATATCTAACAGTAATGTTCGTGTGTTTGTCAATGGTGTTAAGTACTTGGCTAAAACGGATAAAAATGGTAAATACAACTTGTCAGTACTGGTAACCAAAGTTGGAGTAAACAACTTGAGTGTGGGTTACAGTGGAAATGCAAAATATAATTCTCCGTGTATATATCGAAACCGGTCAAGTCCTTCATCACGGCGGTCCGCACCAGGTAGGACCCGGCGCAATAATAGAATCCGTTCAGATGGAAGAGGCAGTCCTCGAACAAGGACGCT
>NZ_JAEELZ010000116.1 GCF_016282985.1 Methanosphaera sp. | reverse complement strand
CGGGAGATTTCTAAAAAATCAAATAGCCTTCAAATGCAAAAAAACAGCAAAGTACCAATCAAAACTAAACAAACAGGGACTAAAAAAATCCAAAAGAATCGATAACATAAATAACAAATTTAAAGGCATACAAAATAACTTCCTAAACCATGCAACACGTTTCATCATAGACTTATGCAGAAAACAGGATGTTGGTACTATAATATTGGGTTATAACAAGAATTTCCAATATAAATCCAATATTGGGCCCATACAGAATCAGATATTTTCACATTATGCTTTCAAACAATTCAAAGAAAAACTGGAAACACAATGCCAATTACATGATATAACACTGATTATTCAGGAAGAATCATATACAAGCAAAAGCAGCTTCCTAGACAACGACATATTACCAGCATATGAAGAAAATCAGAAAAAACAAAATAAATATGAGTTCAAAGGAAAAAGAATCAAACGAGGATTATATAAAACGTTGAAAGGAATACTTATTAATGCAGATGTAAATGCCGCCTGTAATATTATACGTAAAAGTAAGCAGAAATTCAATAATGAACGACTGTGTAAGTGGGTACAGTCCGCTCCAGCTAAAATCAAACTTATATAACAAAAAATAATCATACACATAAAAAGATAATGTTGGATGGGGATTTAAACAAAGAATATATAAGATGATAATATTTATTTTTCTTTTAATTTTATATGTTTTTATCTCATCATCATTATTATTATTTCATTGTATATTAATGTTGTTTGTTTGATTTGAACAAAGACAAAAAAAGATATAATCTTATGTTTTTTTTTAGAATAAGAACAAAGATTATTACTATTATTATTTAGTAATACTTTTATTCTATCAAAAAAATAATTTTGTCGGGGACTCATTTTTAATATTTAATAATAAGTTAATTGGATAAAATACTATGAAAATACGGGTTGTTTGACATTTTTAAAAAATGTGGTTGTATTTCATTGTAGATTAAAATAATTGCTCTGTTTATGAAAGTTATTTTTAGTAATTATCATTTTGCACTGAAAGTAAGGTTTTTTACAGAGATAAAAATTTAAATTAGAGTCATCTTTATATCTTAAAAGAACCTATATTTTATTAGAGTAAAAGTTATATTATGTAAACTATTACTATTTAAAAAAGTAATAATATTGATCAATTTAGAGGATGATAAAATGGTAGAATATGCAATAGCAATGGATATTGGTACTAGTGGTATCAGGGCTCAAGCAATTGATATTTCAGATAACAGTACAATATCTACAACAGTAACATTAAGACACCCTATTCCAGGTGCAAACGTAATGGATCACTTACACTTTGCAGTAAATGTGGGTGGAGATCAGGCACATCAGCTTCTTATTGAAGCAGTAAATAAAGTTGTTGATCAATTAGGAATAGATAAATCTAAAATTGTAAGATTTGCAGTATGTGGTAACCCAATTCAATTATCTTTATTCCAAAACATTGAAATCAGAGATTTAGCATTTTGGGGAACAAATGCTATGGAAAGATTAAATGTTACACCACCAAAAAGAAACTCACAAATCATTAAACCAGGAGATATTGATTTAGATATAAATCCTGATGCAGATGTATATATTCCTCCGGCAATTAAACACGAAATTGGTGCTGACGCATTAGCAATGCTTGTAAAATCCGATGTTGTAAACAGAGAAGGAATTTACTTAGTTTCTGATTTCGGTACAAACGCAGAAATCGCATTAGTTATTGATGGTGAAATTTACTCCTGTTCAGCTGCAGCAGGTCCTGCTATGGAAGGACAAGCAATTGAATGTGGTATGTTAGCTTCACCTGGAGCTATTTCTGATGTAGCACCAGAAGGAACCGATTGGCAAATGAAAGTATTAAACAGTGATTTAAAAGTTGTTGACGGGGATATAATAAATATTGCTGACGGTACCGTTGTTAAACCAAGAGACAATGATACAAAAGCAAGAGGTATTACAGGTACTGGAGTAATTTCAGCATACAGTTTAGGTACAGAACAAAGCGTTATTTCCATACCTGACATTAACACACCTAACGACAAACTTAACTTACAAGATGGTGTATACTTATCCGAAAAAGATTTAACAGAAATAGGTAAAGCTTTAGGTGCATTCAGAGCTGCTCACATTACATTATGTGTAGAATCAGGTATTGATTTCGATGATATCGATGCAGTATATATGGCAGGTGCATCAGGTTTCTATGTAGACCCATTGAAATCTTTAACTGTTGGTCAAATTCCGGCAAACTCATGGGATATTTATCAAATTGGTAACACTTCATTAGCAATGGCAAGAGATATTGTAGAAAATCCTGACTTATTACAAGAGTTACAAGAAATTGCTGATGGAATGCAAGGTAACCATATCACATTAGCAACATCAGAAGTATTTGAAAAAATATACGGATTAGAATTAGCAGTATGTGAACAAAACATGCCTTTATGGAAATATGATGAATGGTTAGAAAGTTACGGTTACGGAAACTTACCTGAACTTGAAGAAGATCCTGAAATTCATAGAATTTATGAAAGTGATATTCCTGACATAGGTATTAACGGTTTATCCATTATTGAAGAAGTAGGTACAAAACTTGAAAATAAAGTAGAAGGTTGTACAAATTGTAAAGCATGTGAAAACGAATGTCCTGAAGATGCTTTAAAAATCAATGATGGTGTTGCAACAATCCGTTCTGACTTCTGTAATGGAAGTGCATGTTTAAGATGTGAAAGAATATGTCCTGACAAAGTATTCTTATATGAAAAATTATTCTACATCCAAGGAGAAGAAGCAACTCAATTATAACTTCCCTTACTTTTTTTTTAATTCATTTTTTTTAAAGTTGTTATTTATGAAAGCAATAGTTTTTGATAATGCAGGCACAATCCTTAAAAGAGTAACTTCTTTAAAAGATATGTCTACAAATAATATTATTTTTGAAACAAATACTATTGGTATTGCTAATAAAAATGAAAATAATATAATTCTTGTTTTTCAAACTCCAACTAAAGATTTAATTAAGTTGAATACTAAAATTATAGATTTTCTTAAAATTAATAAGGAAGCATATGAAATAAGTTATTCTCAAAAAAATTTTACTAAAAATGATGTAATTGAAGCACTTGAACAGGATACTACAACATTTAATGATATCGCAGAAACGGCTCATGCTTTAATAAACAGGTATGATATAGAAATCTGTAGTGGATCGGCCATGATAATTAACTTATCAGAAAAAAAAATTGAATATGTTTATACTGCTGGCGGATTATTTTTTGATAAAACCGAATTTTTATTCAAAAAACTTCATGATATGCAAATTCCTGTTTACATAGCCTCGGGGGATAATGAACATTCTCTTAAAAAAATTGCTTCTATTTTGAATATTCCTGAAGAAAATGTTTATCATACTTGTAACATAAATTGTAAAGAAAAAGTTGTTTCAAGTTTACAAAAAAGATATTCTCATGTAACAATGGTTGGAAATCATACAAATGATTCTTTGGCAATAAAAAAAGCAGATGTCGGTATTTTAACTATTCAACAAGGTGAAAAATTGCCGGATAATTTAAAAGAAAATTCAGATTATATTATTAAAGATATAAAAGAAGTATTAAATATTCTTGATTTTTAAAAAGTTTCTGCTATAGGGATATTTGCATTTTCTCAAAATTAAAAATTTAAAAAAAGGAGTTTAATATTTGTTTAAAACTTCCTTAATTATTTGTTCTTTGTCGTCTTCGTTTTTTGCTATAACGTTTAATGTATTTTCTAATGCTTCACGAGTAGGTTGGATTTCACCCAATGCTATTAGTGATTCTACCCAATCAACTGTTGCTCTTATAGAAGGTTTTTTAGTTATATCAAGTTTTCTTATTTTTTGAGTTTTTTCAACTATTTCTTCAACTAACTTGTCTTCAGCTGTTGGAACTCTTTTGTTAATGATGGTAACTTCACGTTCATAATCAGGGTAATCTATGTATAAATATAAACATCTGTCTTTAGTTTCGTCCAGTAAAGAACGTTGAGCATTTGAAGTAAGAACAACTATCAAATCATTTTTCAATGTAAATGTATCCAAATCGTTTACAGTAATCTCTTTTTCACCAAGAGCTTGTAATAAAAAACTTTCCAATTCTTCATCAGCTTTATCTATTTCATCTATTAATAATACTGATGGTTTTTCATTACTAAATGCTGTGAGTAGAGGTCTTTGAATAAAGAATTCATCAGAAAATATTGTCAAATCCTCTTTATTTTCTCTGGCCATTTCTAAATATAGTAACTGTTTCTGATAATTCCATTCTCCAACAACCTGTTCGAATGTTATTCCTTCATAACATTGAATCCTGAAGAAATCTCTATCAAAACTGTCCGCAATTGTTTTTGCAAGTTCCGTTTTTCCAGTTCCGGGAGGTCCTTCTATTAATATAGGTTTTTTTAAAGCAAATGCTAAAAATAAGGTTGTATCGATTTGATCATTAGAAATATAATTATGTTCTTCTAACTTATTTTTAATTTCTTCAATTTCTTTCATTAATTTCACCTTGAGGTGTATTTATCAATATCCTTTTAATTGTTAATTATATGAATTTGAATTAATTGTTTATTACATATCTTAATTGGATATGATTATTGATTTGTATTCCATTTATTTAATAAATGAATCATATGTGGATAAACTATGATTCATATGTTGTAAAGTAATGGATTTGAATACAATCTTTAATTTTAAAATTATAATAAGGTTTAATACTAATTAAGTATTTATAACTAGTAACTTATTATATTTTTTATTGATACTTTTAAAGCAAATAAATTAAATTTATTCTTTGGATATTGGATTAAATGTTTTTAATATGCTTCCTACTTTTATTTTATTATGATTTCTAAGAAATATATATGAAAAATTTTATATAATATTTTCTATATATAACATTTTATACTTACTGTTGAAAAATGTGTAGGAGGTTTGGTTTTTGGTTGAAGAGGATTTTCAAAATGATATTGATTATCAATTTTTAGAAACTAAATTCTTACATTCCTTAATGAAAGGAGTTAGGAATATATTCTTGTTGTGGCTGATTAGTCAAGAAAAAATTCATGGCTATGCTATAATTTCTAAAATCAATGAAATCTATTCTAATATGGGTGTGAAAGTAGTTCATGGAAGCACGATTTATCCTTTATTGCACTCTTTGGAAAAAGATGGATTGATTGTTAGTTCTGAAGAGTATAATGGTAATCATAAAGTTAAAATGTATGAAATAACTGAAAGAGGTATTATTACATTAAATTCAATTAAAAAATTTATCAAACAAAGACCATCAAATGATACTCTAATAACTTACTTTGATGATATGTTGTTCAATGATAGAGAATTTATCTTTAAAGAGGGGGTGAGGTAATGAAATATGCAATTGAAACGAATGATTTGGTCAAGGTATATGATAACAATTTTAAAGCTGTGGATAATCTTAACTTATTTGTTGAGAATAAAACAATAGGAGGTATACTTGGACCTAACGGTGCCGGAAAAACTACTACAATAAAAATGTTAACCTGTTTAATTCCTAAAACAAGTGGTGAAGCTAAAGTTGCAGGTTTTGATATAACAAAAGAGCCGGATGAGGTGAGAAATAGGATTGGTATGGTTCCACAAATGGTCAGTTTATACAAAGATTTAACAGTCCGTGAAAATGTGGAATTATGTGCCGATTTCTATAATGTTGACCAATCAACAAAAGATAAAAAAATTGATGATTTGTTGGAACTGGTAGATATTAAATACGCTCAGGATAAGTATGTTAAACAATTATCCGGGGGAATGCAACAAAAAACATCTGTTGTTGCAAGTTTAGTACATAGTCCGGACATATTATTTTTGGATGAACCAACAGTAGGTTTGGATCCTACCACTAAACGGGTATTATGGGATTTGATGGTTGATTTGAATGAAGAAGGACGTACAATAATCTTATGTTCTCATGATATGTATGAAGTGGATAAGATATGTGATAACATAAATATTATTGATTCTGGAAAAGTTGTAGCTAATGACACTCCTCAAGGATTAAAAGACCAGTTGTTGAGTAATATTGAAGAAAATAATAAACAAATCAGAGAATCAATTTTCAAATTAGAACAGGAAGGAATTGATGAAAATAAAGAACAAATAAATGGTCTTAAATCCTCATTAACTGATGAAAGTGAAAAAGTTACCGTATTGGTGTCAAATATTAATGAAGATATGTTAAATTCTTTAGAAAACTTGGATGTTGTACAAGAAGTAACTACTTTGGGTAATACTCGTTTGAATATTTCTTTAAAACGTTCAGAAACATCAGTAAATGAAGTAATTAGCACTATATTGAAAAATGGTGGAAATATTGCTTCAATAAAAACAAACGATCCGACTCTTGAGGATGTTTTTGTAGCAATAACTGCTAAATCAAGGAGGAGGATAAATGATGGAACGTAAAAAAATATGGTGGATGATAAAAAAGGATTTATTAACCTTGTGGAGACATAAAGTACAATTTGTATCATTGATTTTGTTTCCTATTCTGATGATTGCGCTTTGTGGATGGGGAATGGGTGGAACAGTAGAAAATACTCCTGTTGTTATAGTTAAACAAACGTCAGGTTATATTACTGATCAAGCCATAAATGCAATAAAAGAAGATAAGACTTTTGAGGTTAAAGATATTTTATCAGATCCTGATGAAGCAAAAAAGATGGTTGATAAGGGTGAAGTTAAATCGGCTATAATTTTATCCTCTGACTTTGAAAAGGATGGTTCGAGAAATGCTATTCTTTATATTGATTCTTCTGATCAAATGACAACTCAGATGGTGGTACCGACTACTCAACGAATATTCGCATCATTATCTGAACAAATAGAAATAAATAAAATAGCATCAGCCAATAGAAATACAAATCAACTAACATCAATGAAACAGGCAATAAAACTTCAAATAAATAAAATTTATGGTGAAATTGAATATATTGACTTTTTATTACCTGGAGTACTTGCAATGACAATGTTTATGTCTTCAATGTTAGGTTTAGGTGATTCAATTGCAGGTGAACGTGAAAGAGGAGAATTAGCTAGATTATTCATGACTCCAACAAGTATTTCTTCAGTACTTACTGGAAAAATCATTTCTCAGGTAGTTAAAGAAATGATAAGAGCAATAATTTTAATATTGTCTGCAATGTTAATATTCAATGTGGTATTAAATGGAAGTCTGGCTTTATTGATATTAGTTATGTTAATTTCAGTTTTATGTTTCGTTGGATTTGCTATGATGATTTCTGCAACAGCTAAAACTCAGGAAGATTATATTCAGATAGTTATGCCTTTAGCAATACCTATGATGTTTATATGTGGTGTATTTTTCCCAAAAGAGACAATGCCTTGGTTATTACAGAAAATATCATATATTTTACCATTAACTTATGCTGAAGATGCTTTTCGTGCAGTAATGTTGCAGGGTGCTGGTTTAAGTTCAATTGCAATGGATTTAGTGGTATTGTTGATGTTTACAGCATTATTCTTTATAGTTGGTGTTGTTAGATTTAATAGGGATATTTAGGAGGATAGGGTATGTTTCATTTTAAAAAATTCAGTATTTGTTTTATAATACTTTTAGTATTTGTGGGAAGTTTATCTTCTATGGCTGCTGCTGATTGGCCTATGTTTCAGGATAATAATCGACATACAGGTTATGTTAAACAGGACACATCTTTTTCAACTCAAACATGGACAGTTCAATTGGATGGCGCGGTTACCACAACTCCTGTATTGTGTGGTGACAAGTTATTTGTAGGAACTCAAGCAGGAACAGTATATGCATTGGATCCTCAAGATGGAAGTATTTTGTGGAATTTTACAACAAATGATGCTATTCATTCAAGTTGTGCAGTTTCAGGAAATACATTATATGTTGGTTCCGATGACAGCTATTTGTATTCTATAAATACAGATAACGGTAAAGAAAATTGGAAATATAAAGCTGGAGACAGTATAAAATCTTCACCGGCATTAGATTCCGAAAAAGTATACTTTGGTTCCGACGATGGAATTTTACATGCAATCAATAGAGACAACGGTTCATTGGAGTGGCAATATAAAACTGAAGATAATATTCAATCTTCTCCATCAATAAGTAATGGTACATTATACTTTGGTTCCGATGATGATAAAATATATGCAGTTTCTACTGATGATGGTTCTTTAAAATGGGATTATGATGTGGGGGATGATGTAAAATCATCACCTGCTGTTGTTAATGGTACTGTATTTATTGGTTCATCAGATAATCAGGTTTATGCTTTGGATGGAGAAAATGGTGAGGAAGTTTGGATTTATAATGCAGGATCTTCAGTAATATCTTCTCCATCTGTTGATGAAAGACAATCCACTGTATATGTTGCTACTGAAAAAGGAAATATTTTAGCATTGGATATGAGGGATGGACTTAAAAAATGGGAAGTTAAAACAGGTAATTCTATAAATTCCACACCATCCATATTTGGAAATAATATAGCTGTTGGAACTTCAGCAGGTAATATGTTAATGCTTAACAAGTTTACTGGTCAAAATGTTTGGACATTTAATCCGGGATATATAGATAATTTTGCAGGAAGTATCTCTGCTTCACCAGTAACTAGTGGCGGTTCTTTATTCATGGCTTCTGAAGATGGAAATGTTTACTCATTGAACACGGATCAACAGGTTGGTCCAACAAGTGTATATTCGTATTATCTTGTAATAATTGGAGTTATCCTTGTTGCTTTAATACTGGCTATTAAAAAATTTGTATTTGATAAACGGAAGAATGTTTAATCATTCTTCATTTTTTTTTAAAAAACGATATTGCACATTTCATATATTAAAAACTATTTTTAAGAGTTAATTAAAAAAAGATAATATTTACTGTAAAAATTAATTTGTTTATTTTTAAAAAAAATCAGATTTCTCAAAAAAAGGAGTTATTATTTTAAAGTTTTAAAATTAGATAAAAAAGTGGTAAATAAGATTATTTACTTAATCTTATTTCGATTGCAGATACGTTGGAGGAAGTTCCTTCGTTTCCAACAATTTCTTCTGTGCTGATGTCTATACTTTTAACTTCCACATCAGAAATAAATCGGTTTCTTACGATTTCAGCTACATCTACTGCTCTACTAATAGCTCTACCTCTTGCTTTTAATATTACTTCTGTTACTCCACTGTTCATTTGTGTAACTACAGCTAAAACGTAGTTCATTACTGGTTTGTTTCCAATGTATACGATATTTTCTTCTGCCATTTTTGTTCCTCCATAATTTTATAATATAATTTATAACTTACATTATATTTATATTTTTAATGATTTTTTACTTATTTAAGCTTTTAACAAAGTATCACTTTAAAAAAATAAAGTAAATAATAAATAAAGTTTAATTTAATCTCTTAACATCAATAGTTTATTTGTTGAACTTAATATAGCATCTATACTTGCTTTAACTATGTCTTCATCAGTTGCCCTGCCGGTGGCTTTGTTGCCTTCATCGTCAACAGTAATTACAAATACTTCACCTAATGCATTTGTTCCGCCAGTAATTGCTTCAATGTGGTATTCTTCTAATTCAAATTTAACAATTTCATTTACTAAAGATTGTATAGCATTTAATGCTGCATCTACTGGACCAACACCTGTTTCAGCCCTATATTTAACTTCTCCATCTAAATCTAATTTGACGGTGGCTGTTGGTAAAGTGCTGTCACCAGTCATAACACTAATACCTAATAATTTTATTCTTTCAACAGTAGGTTTACCTTGGATTGCTTCTGCAACGGATCTGAAATCAATATCGGTAATGGTTTTTCCAGAATCTCCCATGGCTTTAACTTTTTTGAATAATTCATCGAATTGTTCATCATCAAGGTTAATGTTATATTCTTCAAGTTTTGATTTAATAGCATTAGCTCCAGTTAATTTACCTAAAACAATTCTTCTTTTATGTCCTACTTCTTCAGGATAAAATGCTTCATATGTGTTACTGTTTTCTAAAACACCTTGAACGTGTATACCTGCTTCATGTGCAAATGCATTTTCACCGACAATAGCTTTGTTTGGTGGCATTTTTACTCCAGAAATTCTTGAAACAGTTTCTGATGTGTTTACAAGAAGTTCTGTGTTAATGTTTGTATTGATGTTGTATGCTTTCTTTAAAGTCATTACAATTTCTTCAAGAGATGCATTTCCTGCTCTTTCTCCAAGACCGTTGATAGTACATTGTGCCTGTTGTGCACCTGCTTCAATAGCTGCTAAAGAGTTTGCAACAGCTAAACCAAAATCATTGTGGCAATGAACACTAATTGGAACATGAATAACTTCTTTAATGTTTGTTATGAGTTCATTCATTTTAGAAGGTATTGTAACTCCTACGGTGTCCGGAACGTTAATTTTATCTACTTTTGCTTCTTGGACTGCTCCAAATACTTCTAATAGGTAATCAAGTTCTGTTCTTGTTGCATCTTCACATGAAAATTCTGCAACTATGCCGTGGTCTTTAATATAATCAACTGCAGAAACTGCTTTGTTTAATATTTCTTCTTTACTCATTTTGAGCTTATATTCTCTATGAAGTGGTGATGTTCCTATGAATGTGTGAATGTATTCTGCATCAGAATCGATTGCTTTATCAATGTCGACAGGTAATGCTCTGGCTAATCCACTAATCTGTGCATCAAAGCCTTGTTTTGCTGCCTCTTTAAATGTTCTTTGTTCTCCTGGAGATGCTGCTGGGAAACCCAATTCGATAACATCTACACCTAATTTGTCTAATTTATCTGCTACTACAATTTTTTCATCAGTTGTTATCGTAACACCAGGTGTTTGTTCACCATCTCTGAGAGTGGTGTCATAAATCATAACATCTGATGGTGGGTTGAATGTCATATTTTTTTCACTCCATTTAGTTTATAATACTATTATTTTTATCATTTTATATAATCTTATCTAATTTATTATTCAGATTTTAATAAAAAAAAGTAAATTATTCTTATTTTTAGTTTTTAAACTAAAGAAATTATTAATGTTGTAAAATTACGAATTCCTGGTGCTAATCCTAATATGTAAATTGCTAATTTTAACATATGGTTTGTAGTTTTTTCATCAACTTCTTTATCTATTATATATAAAATTAATAGGATTATTCCGATTTTTAGAGGATACATTATCAAAGCAGTTCCGGACATATTAATTAAAAATGTAGGTAAAACGTGTTGTTCATAGTATCCGAAAAAGTCCATTGCAACAAAAGTTGAGGTTGCGTCAAATATATGTGCGGAAAGAACTTCCAAATTGCCTTTATTATTCAGAAGTTTAATATTATTTCTTAATAATATAAATATTCCTGAAATGAAAAACCATATCAACAGTTCAAATATAGTTATTTCCAGATTTATGCCATGAATAATTATTAAAATTATGTTTGGAATAAGGATTATGCTGCCAAAAATTGTTATAATGTTGGAATATTTTATGTTTGAATGTTTTTCAATTATTATACTAATGATTAATATTAAAATGGTCAGTAATCCTATGAAAATGTATATTCCGGGTGTTGCCAGTAGATGTATTCTGGGATAAATATGGTTATCAACCAATGCTCTGCTTGTTGATCCAAATAGGATAATTGGAATTAGGGGATAAACTAAATCTAAGGGGTCCTTATCAATTTTGTTAAAAATTTTTATAATTCCCAATATTATCATACCCAATATCAATCCAAATATGATAGTATTGAATGTGGTATAACCCGGATGTAAATAAAAAAAATTATCCATTATGAATTCTTTAAACATATATTAATCTATTAAAATAGATTATAAAATAGATTATGTTTTTATTTATTTGACTTAAACTAACATTTTATAAAGAAATTAAATTTATTCACGTGATATTATGGCAGAAACAACTAGTATTTTAATAAAAGACACAACAATCATATCCGACGAAATTGAAAAATCTTCAGTATTGGTAGTGGATGATACCATTCAGGAGATAAGTAATTCTTTAAATGATAATGACGCCGAAATAATAATAGATGGTTCTAATAAAATAACTATGCCTGGTTTAATCAACACTCATTCTCATGTTGCAATGACTTTATTAAGGGGTGTTGGTGATGATCAAAGTTTACAAACTTGGTTAGAAGAATATATTTGGCCTAAAGAAGCTAATCTAAATGATGAATTGGTGTATTTAGGTTCAAAGTTGGCCATGGCTGAAATGATCAAGACAGGAACAACAACTTTTAATGACATGTATTTTTTCATGGAAGAAACAGCTAAAGCTGTGGATGAATCAGGTATGAGGGCCGTTTTAGGTTATGGTATGATTGATTTATTTGATGATGAAAAAATGAAATCAGAATTAAAAGAATCTGAAAAATTGATTAAAAACTGTCATCAAACTTGTGAAAATAGGGTTTCTGTTGCAGTGGCACCTCATGCTCCTTATACCTGTTCTGAAGAGTTACTTATCAAATCTAAGGAATTGGCTTCTAAACACGATTTAAAATTACATATTCACGTTTCGGAAACTAAAAAAGAAGTAAACGATATTAAAAACAATACTGGAAAAACTCCTTTTGAATATTTGGACAGTATTGGTGTTTTAGATTCAAACACAATTGCTGCACATGGTGTATGGCCTACTGATGATGAAATGAATATTATCAAAGAAAAACAGGTATCTATTGCCCATAATCCCTCAAGTAATATGAAATTAGCTTCTGGTATAGCACCAATAACAAAATATTTGGAAAATGGAGTTAATGTTGGTATTGGAACAGATGGTGTATCTTCAAATAACAATTTGGATATGTTTAGTGAAATGAAATTAACTGCTTTTTTACAGAAAGTTAACACACTTAATCCACAGGTATTACCAACAAAAGATACTTTTAAAATGGCTACTAAAAATGGTGCACAGGCATTAGGCATTAATGCAGGTTCTTTAGAAGAAGGTAAATTGGCAGATATTATTTTAGTGGATACATTAGTTCCACATATGACTCCTGTACGTAATGCATTGAGTAATATCATTTACTCTTCATTAGGAACTGATGTGGATACAGTAATTTGTAATGGAAAAATATTATTAGAAAATAAGGAGTTAAAAACTATCAATGAACAGGAAATAATTCAACAGGTAAATGAAAAAGCTTTTGAATTATAATTTATAAATTATTGATAATTTCATTATTTTTTTTTTAAAAAAAAAGGAATATGAATCAATAGATTCATGATAACATATTTGTAATTCCAGCATAAGCAATTAATTTTTCGAAAACATTTTGAGGAACAACTCGTATGTTTCCTTTTGAATACTGGTCGGTGACTGTACTTAGTAAATCAACTTTTTTACCACTACTTTTAGTAGCATTGATTATTCCATCAGCTAAACCTTCTATAGCGTCACCTCTGGTTGCACCATTTTCATCCTGGTCATTACGTAAGAATTCTAGTGAATCAGTAGTAACTTCTTGGCCATTTGAATATACTGGTCCGACAGTATTAATCATTGCATCAATAGCATCAGGTGTAACTACTACTACAATATCAGAGTCTTCTCCTGTATTGTATTTAACAATTTGTTGTGCTCTTTGAGTACCTTCCTCTAAATTCTCTGTCCATAAAGAGTCATGAAGATACCATTGAGATACACCTTCACTTCTCAAATCTGCTGGTGGTGTAAGGGATGGATCATATAATCCTCCAGGATATACTGGAGTTACTTCACCCAATTGACCATCATTTAATTCAATAATAAATGCCATGTCTACTGCACCAACTCCTGCTCTTTGTTCTGTCGGATCTGTACATAATACTAAAACATTATGTTTTCCTTGAAACTCTGACTTACCTTGCTGATAATTCATAAAAAAGGAAAATCCTGCTGCAACAATAGCTATAAGTAAGATAAGGATTATGGCAAGAACTATTTTCTTTTTTGATACCATATTTTAACCTTCATATTTTTTTTTATTTTTAAATATTTAATATTCTATTTTTTAAATTATAAATGATATTCTATTAAGAAAATTTTTTTATTTAGTAACTATAAATAAATAAGTAGTATAAAAGGGGGATTTTAATTGAGAGTACCAGAGTCTATACGAAATACTAGGGGATTTAATAAAGCACGAAAAATTAAGCATACTATGGTTGATGCAAAAGGTAAATACTCTGATAAAGTTAAAACAAACGTTAAAGAAATTCTTAGAAAAAAACGTCATTTGTCTGATGATGAAAAACAAAGAATCATAGATTTAATTCATCAGGATAATGAAAAAAATGAAATTCCGTTATTTGTTAACTCTCCTTTGGTATCTATTATAATTGTTAATAGAAATGGTGCTTCTCATTTATCCAGATTATTAAAGGTTATTGATGAGACTATTCATTTAAATTATGAAATCATAATTGTTGACAATCATTCTCATGATAACTCAATGCAGTTAATTGAAAGTTATAAAAATTTACCTATTACTGTTATAAGAAATAAAAATAATGAAACTTTTTCATATGCAAATAATCAGGGAGTAGGAATAGCAAAAGGGGAATATTTATTATTCCTGAATAATGACATTAAACCATTGGATGGTTGGTTAAATTATCTGTTGGAAACTATGCTGTCTTCCGAAAATGTTGGAGCTGTAGGTTCTAAATTAATTTATCCTGATTGTGATACTTCCAAAATCAATAAAGAGAAGTCATATACAATTCAACATTCTGGAATCTTTTTTAAAGAGGGTGACGGTTATATTAAACCATTTAATAGGGACAATGCTGAAGAATATGAAAGTTTATTGAACAAAACAGAAGAGGAAGAAATTATTGCAGTAACTGCAGCATGTATGTTGGTAAAAAAATCCACTTATTTGGAAGTGGGTGGTTTTGATAATAATTATGTTTACGGTTATGAGGATGTAGATTTATGTCTTAAACTACATAAAGCAGGGTATAAAAATATTTATAATCCTAAGTCGGTATTGTATCATTATGAATTCGGAACTCAGGAAAAGAATAATAATAATGAAGTCAGGGATAGAAGACTTAATAACCAACGTATTTTCATTAAAAAATGGAATAAATGGTTAAGAAAAGAATTAATTCAAGATAAATTTTATAATAAACATATTTTTACTAATAAACCATTAACAGTTTCTTTTGTAGTAACTCAATCTGATGAGAATACAACTGCAGGTGATTATTTTACCGCACTGACTTTGGCAAAACAATTAGAAAAATTTGGGTGGAATATTAAGTACCAATCAAGAAGAAAATCTAAGGGACAACGGGATTGGTATTTTGTTGATGAGGATGTTGATGTTTTAATTTCCTTATTGGACGCTTATGATTTAACTAAAGTGGAATGTAAAAATGGATTGTTGGTAAAAATTGCCTGGATGAGGAATTGGTTTGAAAGATGGGTTGAAAATCCGTCATTCAAAAAATATGACTTGGTATTTGCCAGTAGTAAAATTGCATGTAACTTTGTAAAAGAAAAAACAGGAATTGATGCAGTATATTATCCTTTAGCATCAGACTCTGACATGTTTAATGAGAACGTGCCTAGTTCTGAGGATTATCGTTGTGATTATTGTTTCACTGGTAGTTATTGGGATGCAAAAAGGGAAATAATTGAATATTTAAATCCGGAATTATTGGATTATAAATTTAATTTATATGGGGCAAATTGGAATAAAATTCCTAAATTTTCCAAATATACAAAGGGTTTTGTGCATTATGAAGACATGCCTAAGGTATACTCTTCCTGTAAAATAGTTATAGATGATGCAAATCACGTTACTAAAGAATGGGGTTCTGTAAACAGTAGGGTATTTGATAGTATATCTTCAGGTAAACTTGTTGTTACAAACGGAACAAAAGGAAATAATGAAGTATTCGGTGGAAAAATACCAGAATACCATTCCGAAGAGGAATTAACAGATATCATAAATTATTATTTAATCAATTCGGATGAAAGGGAAGAAAAAATCAAATATTTACAGGATATTGTATTGGGAAATCATACATATCAACATAGAGCAAATACTCTTAAAGAGGTATTGGAGGAATATTATAAAAAACCGAAGATAATTATAAAAACACCAGTGCCTTCCTGGAACGAAATACACAGGTGGGGAGATTTCTATGTTGCAGAAGGACTTAAAAATGAATTTGAGAAGAAGGGGTATATTGTAAAAATTCAAATGCTCTCTGAATGGAATGATTCATCTGATTCTATAGGTGATACGGTTATTGTATTAAGAGGATTGTCTTATTACAAACCTAAAGTTCAACATTTTAATATAATGTGGAATATTTCTCATTCAGATTTAGTTTCTTTAAATGAGTATGAACTGTATGATTATGTTTTCATTGCGTCAAAATACTGGACGGAACAGTTAAAGGATAAGGTTAAAGTACCAGTTGAATGTATGTGGCAATGTACGGATATTAATAAATTTTACCCTGAGTACAATGAAAAATATAAATCAGACTTGTTGTTTGTTGGTAACTCCAGAAAAGTTTATAGAAAAATTTTAAAAGATTTACTGCCTACTGAACATAATTTGTCAGTTTATGGGGCTGATTGGGGCGGATTAATTAATAAAAAATATATTAAAGGAGATCATATTCCAAATGATGAATTGCATCAAGCATATTCTTCTTGTAAAATTTTATTGAATGATCATTGGGAAGACATGCGTGAAAAAGGTTTCATTTCCAACAGAATATTTGATGGACTGGCTTGTGGAGCTTATATAATTTCTGATGAAGTATCCGGACTGGATGAATTATTCAAAGGAAGAGTATCCACATACAGTACGGTTGATGAATTAAATACTCTTATTGATGATGCCTTAAATAATCCTAAAAAGGTCAGCAATGATATAAGTGGCCATACATATGAGGATAGGGTAAATCAGTTTATGGATGTTATCAATTAATTATAGAAATATTTAAGAATATTGTAAAATAGAAGTTTAATTAATAGATTTTATTTCAAGATTTATATTTTTTTAAATCTTGTTTAAAACTTTTGATAGATGATTTATTATGGCGGAAATTCAAATTAAAGGACTAAATGATTTTAGTAGATATAAATCCTTATTGAGCGAGTTAGTTCGAAAAGATATTAAAAAGAAATATCGTCGTTCAGTATTGGGTGTTTTATGGAGTTTTCTTGATCCTTTATTACGTATGATAGTATTGACAATAGTATTTTCTGCATTGTTCCACAGAGTACATAATTACCCAGTTTATTACTTATCTGGTCAATTAACATTATCATTGTTCACTGGTGGTTCTACTCAAGCTATGCAAAGTTTAGTAAGTTCTTCTGGAATTTGGAAGTCAATTTATGTTCCCAAGTATTTATATGCACTTTCATCAGTTTTATCCAATTTTGTAACTTATGCATTATCTTTAATAGTTTTATTTGCAATTATGTTGGTTACAAATTCTGAGTTTACAGTTTTCATAATATTTGCTAGTTTACCGATTTTAATATTGCTGGTGATGACTTTGGGTGTTGGTCTTATATTGGGTACGTTAAATGTATTTTTCAGGGATATTGAACATTTATATTCGGTATTTTGTTTGATGCTGTTATATGCTTTACCGATATTTTATCCTGCAGATATTTTGCCCGAACAATTTAAGTTTATTCAAACATATAACCCATTGTTCTATATAATTAGCTGTGTCAGGGATTGTTTCTATTATGGAAAATTGTATAGTTTAAATGATATTATCATCCCTACAATTGCTGCTATTATATTGTTGGGTATTGGAATATTCTTATTAAAACGTTATCAGGATAAATTTATATTATATGTATAACTAACAGGGAGAGAAAAATGTCTAAAAAAACAGTTATTGAAGTAAATAATGTAAGTATGGAATTTAATCTTAGCGAAGAGAAAACCGATAATTTAAAAGAATATGTGATTAAATTATTAAAACGGGAAATTCACTTTCAATCTTTTTGGGCTTTGAATAATGTTTCATTGAAGATATATCAAGGTGAAAAAGTAGGATTTGTAGGATTAAATGGTGCTGGTAAAAGTACTTTACTTAAAATTATTTCCGGTGTTTTAAAACCAACAAAGGGGTCTGTTAAGGTAGATGGTTCTATAGCTCCATTGTTAGCATTAGGTGCAGGTTTTGATATGGATTATACAGGTAGGGAAAATATTTACTTGAATGGTGCAACATTAGGATATTCCAGGGCTGAAATGGATAAAAAATATGAAGGTATAGTGGAATTTTCTGAACTTGAAGATTTTATTGATGTTCCTGTAAAAAATTATTCCTCTGGTATGAGATCACGTTTAGGTTTTTCCATAGCAACTTCTGTAAGTCCTGATATTTTGATTCTTGATGAAGTATTGTCTGTAGGGGATTTATCTTTTCAAACAAAATGTCAGGAGAGAATGAGAACCGTAATGTCGGAAGCATCCATGTTATTTGTTTCTCACTCTGTATCTCAGGTAAGAAAGTTATGTGACAAAGCTATATGGTTACATAAAGGTTCAATCATTGCTTCCGGAGAGGTAAATGAGATTTGTGATCAGTATGAAGCTTATGTAAAAAATTTATAACTTTATTTCTTTTTTTTTTTAATTATGTGGTGTTTTGATGCAATTTAATGTTGATTCTTTAGTAACTGTAGTTATTCCAAATTATAACAACAAGGAGTTATTAAATAATCTTTTAATTTCATTGTCATCTTCTATTTCTTTGAATCATATTATTATTGTTGATAATGCGTCTCAGGATGGTAGTGCTGATTTTATTAAAAAAAATTATCCTGAAATAATTTTAGTAGAAAACAGTTCTAATATGGGTTTTGCATATGCAGTCAATCAGGGAATTAGATTAGTTAAAACAGAATTCGTATTTCTTTTAAATAATGATACTCTTGTTGAAAATGATACTATAAGTAATCTTATCAAAACCATAAACAGTTCTCCAAATATTTTTTCAGTATCCTCTAAAATGATACAATATCATAAACAGAATCTTTTGGATGATGTAGGTGATGAATACACCATCATGGGGTGGAGTAAACGAAGAGGATACAATCAAGAAAAAACAAGGTATATTGAAGATGAAGAAGTTTTCAGTGCATGTGCAGGGGCTGCTTTATATAGAAGGGACATATTTGATGAAATAGGTTTTTTTGATGAAAATTTTGAGAGCTATGTGGAAGATATGGATCTAAGTTTCAGAGCAAGATTGCATGGTTATAAATCTTATTATTCTTCAAAAGCTTTGGTTTATCATTATGGTAGTGCAACTACAGGGTCACGTTATAATGCATTTAAAGTAAAAATTTCTGCTAGAAATAATATTTATTTGATTTATAAAAACATGCCTTTGTGGATGAAAATTATTAATGGTGTCTTTATTATTGCAGGCATATTTATCAAGTATTTATTCTTTTATAAAAAAAATCTTGGAAAGGAATATATTGCTGGAATTAAAGAAGGATTATCATCAAGGAATAAATTAACTAAATCATGTACTCCTTTAATTAATTCTTTGAAAATAGAATTATTGTTAATAAAAAATACAATTACATTTTTTAAATAGGTGTTTTTAATGGATTTATCAATCATAATTGTAAATTTCAGAACATATGATTTAACAAAACAAACTATCAGTTCAGTATTGGATACGGTAAAAAATATTGAATATGAAATATTGGTGGTGGATAATGATTCTGCTGATGGTAGTTTGGAAAAATTAATTCAGGACTTTAAAAATGAATCTTTGGTAAAATTTATTAAAAATAATCATAATGATGGATTTGCAGTAGCTAATAATCTTGCATTTAAAGAGGCTAAAGGTGAATATACTTTACTTCTAAATAGTGATGTAATTGTTAATGATAGAACAATAAATGAATCATTGGACTATATAAAAAATAATAAAAATATAGGAATTTTAGGTTGTAAAGTAGTTTTACCTGATGGAACTTTGGATAAGGCTTGTAGAAGGTCTTTCCCTACATTTAAAGTTTCTTTTTATAGGATGTCCGGTCTTTCTAAATTATTCCCAAATAGTAAACGTTTTAATCAATATAATCTTTCATACTTGGATGAAAATGGAGTTTATCCGGTGGATTGTGTTGTAGGTGCATTTATGTTAATTGATTCTGCAGTCATGCGAAAGTGTAATGGTCTGGATGAATCTTACTTTATGTATGGTGAAGACATAGATTTATGTTATAAGGTTAAGGAATTGGGTTATGAAGTATATTATTTTGGAAAATATGATATAATTCACTATAAAGGTGCTAGTGGTAAAAATAAACGTTTATTGTATGAATTTTATAAATCCATGGAAATATTTTATAATAAACATTATAAAAAAGAGGATTCCTTTGTAATAAACATAATAACTTATATTAGTATATGGGGATTATATTATGTTAAGTTACTATTTTTAAACATTAAAAATCTTTTCACATAATAACTTTAATAATACTTTTTATTATATGAACAACATAATATTAATATTATAAAGTGGTATTATGATAAGAGAAAACCAACAATTATTCAATGTATTAAATGTTTTTTTTGATATACTTGTTTTAATTTTTTCAACGTTGCTAGTTTGTTATCCATTTTCTACAAAAATATTAAAATCAAGTTTTAATTTTAATTTTGAAACATGGTTGGTTTTTTTTATAATATTAATTCCTAGCTATATTTTCTTATATAATATCTTTTCATTATATACTCCAAAAAGGACAGATAGGTCCATCTTCTCAGCAGCATACAATATAGGACAAGTCAATCTGTTTGAATTTTTATTTTTATTGTTAATTAATTATTTGGGCGTTATTAAAATTCCACTAAACTTTTTAGTATGTTTTTTAATTTTTAACACTATTTTAGCAATATTGGAACGTGCTATTATTAGGTTTTTCTTAAGATCAATGCGTTCAAATGGTTTTAATATAAAATATGTATTGATAATTGGTGCCGGTGAAGTGGGGGAACATTTGGTAGATACTATTAAATCAAACTCTTATTTGGGATATCATGTAATCGGTTTTTTAGACGATAAGAGAGAGGGTTCTGTTGAGGGTGTAGATATAATAGGAACTGTTGATGATTTGAAAAATATTTTAAACTCTGATGTTATTGTTGACAGAGTTATCATCAGTATAGCACCCCGTCATTATAAAACACTTGAATCTTTAATGGAATTATGTGAAAAAAACGGAGTTCGTGCAGATATTGTTCCTGATTATTACAGATATCTAACATCACATCCTAACATTGAATTATTGGACAATATCCCTTTAATCAGTGCCAGGTACTTACCTTTGGATATATCTTATAATAGTATATTTAAACGATTATTTGATGTTATTTTTGTTGTAATTACTTCCGTGATTATTTCTCCGTTGTTATTGTTGGTTGCAATATTGGTTAAAGTAACTTCTCCCGGACCTATAATTTATAAACAGGAACGTGTGGGGGAAGATGGAAAAATTTTCATGATTTACAAATTTAGAAGTATGTCTTCTGAAAACGAGTACATTGATGATAAGGTTTGGACAAAAAAAGATGATCCTAGAATTACTTCTATTGGGAAAATAATCCGAAAATATAGTATAGATGAATTACCTCAATTTTACAATATATTTAAGGGAGATATGAGTCTTATTGGGCCAAGACCTGAACGTCCATATTTTGTTAATAAATTCAAAGAATCCGTACCTAAATACATGATAAAACATCATGTAAAACCGGGTATGACTGGCTGGGCTCAAATTAATGGATATAGAGGAAATACTTCTATCGTAAAAAGAATTGAATATGACATATACTATGTGGAAAATTGGTCTTTTCTTTTGGATATGAAAATAATTATTAAAACTATACCTACTTTAATAAACGATAAAAATGCATATTAAGGTGATGATTATGAATTTTAATTTAAATAAAAGGAACTATTTTCTTATTCCAATATTGCTGTCTTTAATTTGTGTTTTAATTATTACTTTATCTAATAATTTCCCACTTAGTTGGGATATTTATACACATATAAATTATTCATTGGCTTACTTACATAATGGAATTACCAGTGTGGACTACTTGTTAAATGCACCTAACGGAAAGACAATTGGTTATCCTCCATTATTTCATATGGTTTTGATATTAACTTCATTTGTTTCAGGTACAAAGTTGATAGATGCTGCAAGGATATTACAAGTTTTATTATCGCTATGTAATGTTTTCACCATTTGTTATGTTGCAAAAGAGTTTTATAATGAAAAAGTAGCATTTTTTGCCGGAATTTTATTATTGTCTAGCTTTATGGTAACCCGGTTGTTTTTACCCATTCCAGAAACATTGGCAATGATATTTTTCACATTATCAGTGTTCTTTTATTATAAAGCATCAACAGAGTCTAATTATAAATTCTCTATATTGACTGCAATCTTTGCTATGGTTACTTTAATTACACATTTTTCATCATTTATCTATCTGATGTTATTGTTGTTCGTATTAATGATTGTTCAAACAGCAATATTGCGTAAATTTGATGCGATAGAATACTATATTTATGTAATTTTGCCCGTGTTCTTATTGGGTATTGTATCATTGGTTGTGTTATTTGTAGTAAGTTCATCACATTTAACTCAATTATTGTCCGGAATAATCTCTATAATAAATAATCCATTTGATTTGTTCATGGGTCAAGTAGCGATGGGTCTGGAAAGATATGTACGATGTGTTGGTATACCCTTGATTTTTTCAATAGTGGGGTTATATTTTTCATTTAAAAAGAAAGAGTTTTTATTTGTATCATTATGGGCATTAATTGCATTTTTAATCACTAATTTGCATTGGTTTGGAATTCCGGTATATACATTTAGATTATTACTTTACCTATTGGTTCCTATGGTCATTTTAGGTGGGTATGCCATTTCAAATATTTTGGATAATGTTCAAAATGAAAAAAGGAATATGGCCACAATATTAACAATTGCTTTGATTATTTTATCATTTGTATTATGTATTGTTCATATTAATGATCCTTCAGTTAATATTTATAGTTCTTCTACTGAACAATCAACATATCAGATAGCTCCACCTACATCAGAAGAGGTTGAAGTGTTGAACTGGTTTGAAAAAGAGGATGTTCAAAACAAATCTATACTGATAAATAATCTCTTCTTTGGAACGGTTATTTCAAGTGTTGATGAGATACCTATACATTACGGATTTGACGTTTATACTAACAAATCTCTTACAAAATCTTCGTATAATTCATTAAATGAAGAAAATATTGGATATATTGTATATGATAAAAGTTTAATATTAAATGATTCAGATGATTATAATTATTTGGATGTTCAATTTGTGAATGGAAGTTATTATCCTTCATATTATTTCACAAAGAAAATAACTGATGACAATTTTAATAATATTAAATTACAACATACTGAAAAAGAATTTGAAAATGATAGATTTATAATATGTAAAGTTATTTAAATATTTTAGGGGAAATTATTATGAATATAACAATTATAGGGACTGGATATGTTGGTTTAGTAACAGGTACATGCTTTTCAGATATGGGGAATGAAGTTTATTGTGTTGATGTACTTGAAGAAAAGATTCAATCTCTTAAAAAAGGAATAGTACCAATATATGAACCTGGTCTGGAAGAATTAATCAAAAGAAACTATGAAAGGGGAAATTTACATTTTACAACCAATTTGAAGGAAGGATTGGATAATTCTGAGTTATGTTTCATTGCAGTAGGAACGCCAATGGGTGAAGACGGCAGTGCCGATTTACAATATGTAAGACAAGTAGCTAAACAGATAGGTCAAACAATTATTCATGACATAATAGTTGTTGATAAATCCACAGTACCTGTTGGCACAGCCGATGAAGTAAAAGCCATCATCCAAGAAGAATTGGATAATCGTGGTAAAGATTATAAAGTATGTGTAGTTTCCAACCCAGAATTTTTAAAAGAAGGTAATGCAGTTAATGATTTTATGCATCCTGATAGAATAATCGTAGGTACTGATAGTGACTATGCATCCGATATAATGGCCATGTTGTATGAACCTTTTACAAAAAATCATGAACGAATGATTATTATGGACATAAAAAGTGCCGAAATGACTAAATATGCTTCAAATTGTATGTTGGCTAACAGAATTTCCTTCATGAATGAAATGGCCAATATTTGTGATAAGTTGGGTGCAAATATTGATAATGTTCGAAAAGGTATGGGAAGTGATTCCAGAATAGGTTCCAGTTTTTTATATGCCGGATGTGGTTATGGTGGAAGTTGTTTCCCAAAAGATGTTATAGCAATGATTAAAACGGCTACCGATGCAGGTTATGATCCCGTTTTACTAAAAAGTGTTGAAGAAGTAAACAATAATCAAAAACAATACTTGTCTAACAAGATTAAATCCGTGTTAGGAAATGATTTAACGGGTGTTACATTTGCAATTTGGGGATTGTCCTTTAAACCAGAAACTGATGATATGAGGGAAGCTCCATCAATTACTATCATTAAAGAATTATTGGATGCAGGTGCAAAAATAAATGCCTATGATCCTAAATCAATGGATATAGCAAAAGAATTTTATTTCAAGGATTTGGATATAAACTACTGTAATAATAAATATGATGCTATAGAGGGAGCAGATGTTCTGGTGATAGTAACAGAATGGAAAGAATTTAGAAGTCCTGATTTCAAAAAGATAAAATCAAATTTATCTAAAAACATAATTTTTGATGGTAGAAATCAATTTAAAAATAGTTTGATGGAGAAAATGGGCATAAAATATTATGCAGTAGGAAAATAATTCCTACATAATATTTTTTTTTATTTTATTCAGCATTTTCATTTACATTTACATATAAATGTCTAATTTTATACGGGTTATTGTTGTTATCATATAATATGAAACGGATATCTTTTTTACCAGTTTCCATAGTTATGTTCTTTTCAATAGTTTTATTTTCATTTTCGTTAACTTTTATTTCTTCTTCAGAAAATGTACTATTGGAAGTGTCGTTAATTATATCTATTTTCAATTTATAGGTCATATCCTTATGTTCGTCGTTTTTAATATCGACATTTAAGTTAAGAATCTCCTCATTACTAAAGTTATAATAACCCTCACTATCTGGAGTTGTGTGTATTCCACTAACTTCAAATGTAGTATTTCCTTGTACGAATAGTTTTTCATCGTTGTTATTGTTTATATTACCGTTAACTACAAGAACACCTGATGAAATTACTGCAATTAATGCTAAGACAGTAATTATTATGAATAATTTGTTCACACTTGAATTACTAAATAATACAAATGTTTTCTTTTCTTTAATTCTAATGTAGTATAAAGGTAATAAAATTATCAGTGTTACTACAACTAAAACTAATGAAACGTGTCTCATATTGAGGAAATGTTCAATTTGAGCTAAAATTAATCCTATTATTGAAGTAATCACTAAACTTAAAAATATACTTATCCAAATACGTTCTGTTATTCTGAATTCATCTTTATATGGATTAATAATATTTAAACATAAATATCCTGGTATTAATGCAATAAATGGGATACATAATCCATACCATAACGGAATTACACTAAATGGTGGTACTTCCATTCCAATGTATGATATAATACAGAGTATGGCCAATAGGAATATAATTCTTCGTATATTTTTTTCAGTATATTCTTCAGGATTTTCAATTTTATCCAGTGTATTCTGTTTTCTAATATAAGCAATCATTAAAATTATTATACCTATGATGGATAATACAATCAGGATACTACTTGCACTCATATTTCTATAATAGACTATCGCAGTACTTAATAATGAGAATATTAAACCAAAGGGTATAATATGACTTAATTTCCGAATTATTTCTTTAAAACCTAATAGAGGGCTCATTGCCATTGTTGAAACAATTCCTACTATTAAGAAGTCCAATGCAAATAATCCAACAAATAAGTACTCGTTATTCACCATTTTTAAAACACTTAGAACTAAGGGTATCAGTGATAGAATGAATAAAGCAATTAAAATTTTTGTTGAATGTTTACTATTAATCTCTATCCCTCCATTATTTTTTTTAAAATCTATATATATTATTTATTTTAATGATTTTACTTCATAAAGTTATTGTTTTTTTTTAAATGAAATTTTCAAAAAATATTAAATATTATTATTGTCATAAAATTATAATAAGTTTTTTTTAGATTAATGATTTTTAAATAAATTATTTTGTTTTATAACAAAAAAATACCATTTAGTGAATCATAGCAAGAAGAATAACTTGGAGATTTTAAATTTTTAGATTTTCATCCAAGAATCACAATTCGGTAAGATGATTGTTCAAGTGAGTTGATTAAATGTTAAATGTTGATACTTTTATTACTGATTATAGAGGAACCAATGGTGTAATCAGGCAATCTAATGAAGATTTTTTTGTAGATGAGGTTCCATTGCAATTACCCTCCGGTGAAGGACCAAATACATGGATACATATGGAGAAAAACGGTAGAACTACATTGGATGTTGTTTTGGATATAGCCCGAGAGTTACATATTAGCAGAAAAAGAACCGGTTTTGCAGGAATGAAAGATCGTTCTGCAATAACCAGACAATGGTTATGTATAAGCAATATTACTCCTGAAGAATTACCTGATTTTAATGAAGTATTGCATAATGTAAAAATTTTAGAAATTAAACAAAACCAGAAAAAACTAAGAATGGGTCAGTTAAGGGGTAATAAATTTAAAATAAACATAAGAAATACGGAAGATCCTGCTGAAGATAAAGAAATAGCTGAAAAAGTATTGGAATCGTTAAAAATTACTGGTGTGCCTAATTATTATGGATATCAACGTTTTGGTGAAGTCAGAAGTACTACTCATTTGGTTGGAAAATGTCTTGTTGAAGGCGACATTAAAAAAGCTGTTGATACTTATATAGGAAATCCGAACGAAGAAGAACATAATCTACCATATGAGTCCAGAAAGTTATATGATGAAGGAAAACTTCAGGAAGCCTATGATTTGATGCCTAAAAGTATGCGCTATGAAAAATCAATGATAAAGGAACTGATGATTGGACAAAATAAACATGGGGAAATTCTGGAAAAAGATTACATCAGGGCGATAGAGTCTCTTCCAAAACCATTAAAAAGAATGTTTGTTAATGCATATGAATCTTATCTATTTAACAAGATTGTAAATGAACGTGCAAAAATAGGAATTGATAAATATTTTGATGGTGATATCATAATAGATAAAGAAGAACATTGGGTTCATGAAATAAATGAAGACACCATAGAAGAGGACTTAAAAAATTTTGTATTAAATCCTACTGCACCATTATTGGGTTCAAAAGTTCCATTTGCGGAGGGTAAACAGGGAGTCATTGAACGGAAAGTTATTGAAGATGAAAACATTACCAAAGAATCTTTTGAATGTCCAAAAACACCTAAATTGGGAAGTCATGGTGTAAGAAGAAGTGTCAGATTTAAAATAGAAGATACAAACGTGGAACAAATTGATGACGGTATAAGTGTTGAATTTTTCATTCCAAAAGGGTGTTATGCTACTGCAGTATTAAGGGAAATCATGAAAAAAAATGTATAATTAAAAAAAAGAGATTTAGATGAATTTTTATTCATCTTTAAAAATTTCCGGAACATATCTTTTCAATAGTAAGGATAATGTTATAACAGTCACGGAACTCAATGCCATTGCAAATGCACTATATTCCGGTCTGAAGAAAATACCCCATGGTATTAAAATTCCTGCAGCTATAGGAATAAGAATGACATTGTATGCAAAAGCCCAGAATAAATTTAATTTTACTCGGGACATGGTTTTTTTACTTATTTGAATACCAGCAACAGCATTTAATAAATCACCGTTTACTAAAATCATATCTCCTGATTCAATTGCAACGTCTGTTCCAGTACCCATGGCTATTCCTACGTCTGCTTTTGTTAATGACGGGGCATCATTGATTCCATCTCCTATAAATGCCACTATTTTATTCAATGATTGAATTTTTTTAACGTAATCCAATTTTCCTTGAGGTAATACTTCAGAGATAACATCGTTTATGCCTACTTTTTGAGCAACTTTTTCTGAAGTATTTTTATTGTCTCCACTAACCAGGGAAGTTTCAATACCCATTTTATGAAGTGCATTTATTGCTTTAACACTGTTTTCTTTAATGGTATCCTCAATGGTAATTATTGCAAGAACTTCTTTTTCTGCTAATAGAATACCTGTTTTAAGATCATATTCTTTCTGTTCCAAGTCATCAATAATATTTTTGGGAATATTTATATCATTATCTTCAATTAGTTTTTTATTACCTATTAAATAAGTTTTGTTATTTATGTTGGCTTTAACTCCTTTACCTGATATATTTTCGAAATTCG
>NZ_JAEELZ010000115.1 GCF_016282985.1 Methanosphaera sp. | reverse complement strand
TATTAAAATGTTACGTATTGTTCCTGTCGAGGAGACCGGATTTTGGGGCAATAAAAGAGTTGTATCAAAACTTACTAATTGTGATGTTAAAATAGGTGTTTACGCAGTAAAAAAGCCTGATGGCATTTATGAAATGGTAACAGGCATGAAACTTTATCCGATTCCATCAGAAAATCATTTATGTTGTTATGGAATAGATTCAATTGAAGGAATGAGTATAGTTAATTTAACTAATGATTTACAACTTCTTAATACCGATGTTCGTTACAAAAATCAATATATTAATGAATTAAATAAAGCTACCGCGAAAGTTTGGTATGACTATTTTGAAAGAAAAAGAGAAGAGGATGACCAAATACAAGCATCAAGAATTGCTGCGCAACAGCAAGCGGAAGCGTATCAGTATTTAAAATCATACAATCTGCCAAATAATAAGTAAAAAGACTAGACAACTAGTCTTTTCTTGTGTTACAACAGTCAAACAAAGAGGAAAATTTATGGCAGATAAAAAGATAGAAAGAATATAATAAAACTAAGTATTAAATACTTAGTTTTTTTGATACTGAGGATTAGTCTTATGTGATTCATGTAAATATATATTTGTATTTATTGATTTTAAAATATCTTCTTTTGATTTTTTACTTGATAGAGTTATTGCTAGAGAATTTAATCTGTTCATAACTTCAGTATGATCATAATTATCATACATAGGAGCATTTTCTATCCAATTCAAATGATTAAATTTAGTAGCTTCAGTATTTTTAAAATGAAGAGAAATTGGACCCTCCGGAGTATATAATCCAGTAATAAAATCACCATTAAAGTTAGATATTGAATCATTTTTTTCATCATAATGTTTATAAGATGCAAATGCTAATTCAGGGAATGATACTGTAAATAGAGCCATTAATTCAAGAATAAAATTGAAGTAATCTTTTGATGGATGCCACACCATACATAAATCCTTAGAATCAATTATTTTTCTTTTTGTTAAAGCATTTAAAATATCACTTAATTGCTGAGTTAGGTCTTCTTCTAAAACCTTAGGTTTAGCATTTTCCTTGCAAATGTCATTTAACTTTTCCTCTGTTATTTCAATAAGATTTCTATTCTTAGGTTTTTGTGATCCATCTAAATATATAGAATTATTTATTTCATCGATTATCATTTCCTTAGAATAATTATTGGCTGCCATCATCCTAAAAGTACGTATTTTTTGTATTCTTTCTTCGTGTGAGATAGTAGGATTGACACTAATTAAAGGAGCAGTTTCACTAAATGGCAAATGATTAAATTCTTTTAAATACTTCTTTTTAAAATAGAAACTTACTGGTCCCTTTATAGTATAAAACCCGACAACAAAATCACCATCATATACTTTTCTTCCTTCATTTTTATCATGCTCAAGAGATTTAAATGATAATTCAGGATATTGAATAGTACATAATCTTACTAGTCCTCTAAATCTATCTAGTAATTCATTAACGGTATGCCATTTTACTTGTAGTTCTTTATAATTAATTAAATTAAGATCATATAAAACGCTTACTAAAATACCGCACATTTTTGTAAGTTCTTTTGAACTAACTCTTTCCAGTATATTTGTAGAATCTTTTCTTTTCATAACCCATTCCTCACTTAATCACTTATAATATTTTATATGTTATTAAAAGTCAAGAATTACTATATCAAAAAGCCTTGAAAATCGGAATAACTTTATATATAATAAATACTTATCTAGGGAGTGTTATTATGAATTATAGGGAATTCAAGTTCAATAAAGAAGTAGGTAAACTAGTGCAATTTGCCTATGATTTACATAAAAGAAATTTTAATGATAATATACCAGGTGTTGGTTTTTGTAATACTGGAAAAAAATATAAAGATGGTGGAATATGGGGAAAAATTTGGTTTAGTGCTCATGAGACCGTAAACGCTTCGATTATATTATATGTTACGAAAAAGATTGATAAACAAAACAAAATTACTGGCAAGATACATGCGTTTCAAACTACAACTGGAAATGTTAATGTAACAACTACAGCATATGATATTACATTATCCAGATATATTTTATTAGAAGAAGGAAGAACAGATTTAAAATATGATTGTACTTTTTCAAAATTAACAGATGATGAAGAAATAGATGAGTTTATAGATTATATGGAATATTTAGGTTTCATCAGAGAAGATATAATAGATGTTATTAATCATAAGTTAACAGCAAGAGAAGCATATCAACATGTTGCCCCTCAAAAATATAAAGATAGGCAATGGATATGTGATAACGGGAAGTTTTATGAATTTGACAAAACCACCGCAATTAGTGGAGATTATGGAGGAAAGTATATTGACAAGTTTCCATTTCCTTTTGATGAACAACCAATTTTGGACTGTGCTAGGGTAAGTACAAGTAGTATAGTTTTTGGAGATAACAAAAGAAGAATAAAATTAATTAATGTTAACTCAAATCCTAATTCTATTAGAGGAGCAGATTTAAGAGAAGCAATTATTGATGAAGTGATAGATGCATCTAAGGTAGATATTAGGGGAACAAAATTTGGTGAACATAAAATTATAAATCTAGACAAATCATTAAGTAGTTATAATAAAAAAGATGTAGCTCTAGCAGATACAGGCGTTGATTATGGCAAACCAAAAACTAGAATTAAATTACTTAGCGACGCATCAACTTTAGAAACGCTAATAGAAGGGTTAAGTGAAGGCTCAGAAGGAATAGGATTATTTAGAAATGAATTTATTGTTGGAAATGATCAAGAAATATCTCTTAATGTTTTAAAAATTATAGATTCAATAAATCCAGATAAGAATGATTCGACACATCTTAAAATATTTGAGAAGATATATAATAATTGTTGTCGCATGTATTCTCTTGTAGGAGATAAAAATATTGTTTTTAGATTAACTGATTATCATATAGAGGATTTAGCAAGAAAATATGGATATCGTTTAAAAAATAGTTATCGCAGTAGTGATAGAGGTGCAGATTTATTATCTGAATCCAATTTAAAAGAAATATTACATAGTGAAGTAAAAGCAATTATCCACGCTGCAAAATGCCATAAAAAAATTGCTAAGATATTAGTACCATATGTTTGTTATTATATTTCATTTAGTATTCTCAAAGAGGAAATATTGTGTGTTGCTAAAGAAGAGGATTATTTTGATATAGAAATTGGTGCCATGATAGAAGCAAAAGAAGCAGTACCTAAAATTGATAAAATAATAGATGAGGAGCCAGATTTCATTTCTATAGGAACCAACGATTTAACTGAAAGTGTTTTAGGTAAAAAGCGAGATTTTAATGATCCTGATTTTTCTATTTTAAACCAAAAAGTAAAAAAAGCAATGAAAGAAATAGTTAACGTTGTAAAAGCAATGAAAGATATCCCAATTTATATTTGTGGGGAACATGCAAATTATGTTGATAATTTAGAATACTTATTATCTCTAAATATTAATGGAATAACAGTTCATCCTAATATGATTAGAGGATATAATGTCATTTTAAATAATTATTATGAAAACTTAGAAAAAAAAGTATTAATGAAAGAAGACTAGCCAAAACTAGTCTTTTTTATGCTATAATTGTGGTAGGTGATATATATGAAAAATTATTTTATAATACATGGAAGTTTTGTTGATTCCAATACAGATTGGTATCCATGGTTAAGAGATAAATTAATTGAATTAAATCAAGATGTAACTGCACCTAATTTTCCAGTAGGATTAGATATTCAAAAATATGATGCTTGGAAAAATGAGCTTAATAAGTATAAAGACAAAATAAATGAAAATACTGTTTTTATAGCTCATAGTATAGGACCAATATTTATAGTAAAATATGTTATTGAAAATAATATAAAAATTGATAGTCTATATAGTATAAGTGGATTTAACGGTTTAATAAATATTAAAGATTTTGACAAAGTAAATGAATCATTCTTTATGAAAGAGATTAAAGATTTTGATAAGAAATGTAAAAATAGAATTTCATTTTTCTCTGATAACGATCCCTTTGTACCATATGAATTGTTAGAAGATTTCCCAAAAAAAATTAATTCAGAAGTTCATATTAT
>NZ_JAEELZ010000114.1 GCF_016282985.1 Methanosphaera sp. | reverse complement strand
TGCTTCTTCGTGAGTAATACCCATAGCACCGAAGATTACTGCAAATTCAGTATCTTCTGCAAGTACTTTTGCTTGTCTTGCAATTTGAGCTGCAAGTTGGTTGTGAGGTAAACCGGAACCCGAAAAGATAGGTAATTTTTGACCACGTACAAGTGTGTTCATACCGTCAATGGTAGATATACCAGTTTGAATAAATTCTGCAGGGAATTGTCTTGCTGCAGGGTTCATAGGTGAACCGTTTACATCTAATTCTTTATCTGGAATTATATCTGGTCCACCATCGATTGGTTTACCGATACCGTTGAAAATTCTTCCGAGCATATCTGCAGATACACCAATTTTTGCGGTTTCACCAGTAAAACGAACTTTAGTGGATAATGTGTTAAGGTCACTTGTACCTTCGAATACTTGAACAAGAGCTACGTCATTTTCTACTTCAAGAACTTGACCAGTTCTGTTTTCACCGGAAGGGGTTTCAATTTCTACAATTTCGTTGTAAGCTACACCTTCAACATCTTGAACTACCATTAAAGGTCCAGATACTTCGGATACTGTAGTATATTCCCTTGTTTTAATATCTACATCATTCATTGTACAGCCTCGCTACATTGTTTTTGTATTGCATCTCTTAATTCTTCGGTTTTTGCATCGAATTCATCTTCAGGTACATATTTCATTCTGTCTAAATCTACTCTAACATCTAAGTTAACAAGTTTATTTACATCTGCACCATCAGCTAATGCTTCTTGAGCTACAGTGTTGTATAATAAAAGTGTTTTTAACATGTTATATTGTTTTTGAGGAGAACAATATGTATCTGTGTCATCGAATGCATTTTGTTGTAAGAAGTCTTCTCTTAACATACGTGCTGCTTCTAATGTTACACGGTCTTTTTCAGGTAATGCATCAGGACCAACTAATTGTACAATTTCGTTAAGTTCTGCTTCTTTCTGTAAAAGAGCCATAGCTGTATTTCTTAACTCTCTCCAGTCACTACCTACTTCATTATTCCACCATGATGTGATACTGTCCACATAAAGTGAATAACTGTTCAACCAGTTGATGGATGGGAAGTGACGTCTATCTGCGAGAGATGCATCTAATGCCCAGTATACTTTTGCAATACGTAATGTGTTAGTTGTAACTGGTTCTGATACGTCCCCACCTGCTGGAGATACTGCTCCAACTACGGTTACAGATGCAATTGCTTTGTGTGAACCAATAGTTGTTACTCTTCCTGCACGTTCATAGAATTGTGCTAATCTTGATGCTAGATATGCTGGGTAACCTTCTTCCCCAGGCATTTCTTCAAGACGTCCAGAAATTTCCCTCATAGCTTCTGCCCATCTTGAGGTACTGTCTGCCATGAGAGCTACATCGTAACCCATATCTCTGAAGTATTCTGCAATAGTAATACCTGTGTATACACATGCTTCCCTAGCTGCTACCGGCATGTTAGATGTGTTAGCAATAAGAACTGTTCTGTCCATTAAAGGATTACCAGTTTTAGGGTCTTCTAGTTCAGGGAACTCAGTAAGTACTTCTGTCATTTCGTTACCACGTTCTCCACAACCAATATATACTACAATATCAGCATCTGCCCATTTTGCTAATTGTTGTTGTGTAACAGTTTTTCCTGAACCGAATGGACCAGGAATAGCTGATGTTCCACCTTTAGCAACACAGAAAAATGTATCTTGTGCACGTTGACCTGTTATAAGAGGTACATCTGGGTCTAATTTGTTAACATAAGGTCTACCTACTCTTACTGGCCAAATTTGCATCATCTGTACAGCTTTAACACCATCTTCAGTTTCGATTTCTGCAATATCATCGACTACTGTGTGTTTTCCACTTTGTATAGATTTAACAGTACCTGACATAGTAGGCGGTACCATAATTTTATGTTCAATAGCTACAGTTTCTTGTACGGTACCAATGATGTCTCCACCATTTACTTTGTCACCAACAGATACTGTAGGTTTGAAATCCCATTCTTTAGTTTTATCTAATGCTGGTACGTCTACCCCTCTAGGTAAGTAATCTCCAGCAAGACTTTTAATTTCTGTTAATGGTCTTTGAATACCATCGTAAATTGATTTGAGAATACCTGGACCTAATTCTACGGATAGTGGTCCTCCAGTACTTTCAATTTTTTCTCCTGGTTTAAGACCAGCAGTTTCTTCGTAAACCTGAATAGTAGCTGTGTCACCTTCAAGTTCAATAATTTCACCAATAAGTCCAATTTCACCGACACGAACCATTTCGTGCATTTGGGTACCTCTCATACCTCCACCGACAATAACTGGACCTGCAATTTTAATAATATTTCCTGTAATCATTTTACCATCTCAACCCCAATAACTTTTTTAATAAGTTCATTCATTGGGTCAGTTTCTCTTTTATGTGAGCCTGACTTATCTGGTACTTCAATAATCATTGGTAATGCACTACTTGTATATTTAGTAATGTCTTCTCTTAATTCATCACCAATTGCTTCAGTTGTAATAATGATTGAAAAACCATCATCCACTAACTGTTTTAAAGTTGTCTTTGATTCTTCTGTATTATGTACGGGGAATCCACTTTTTATTCCGCCTAACATAAAACCAGTTACTGTATCTGGATCTGCCATTATAGCTATGTCCTTTTTCATAATAACATCTCCTTAATTTCGGAACTAGGTACAACAGGTCCTCTTTTACTTCTTGCAATAATTTTAAGATTTTTAATTTCTGTTTCTTTTTTGTTAATGAAACCTACTATAGGACCTACGCCAAATGGTTTTTTCTTAAAGATATTGTTTGCCATTTTTCTTTCGTAAGCATCTAATGCTTCATCGAAAACAGCAATGGATTTAGTATTATTGTATTCAGGGATATGATCTGCAATAATTGCACCATAATCTGAACTTTCAATACTACTTAATAAAGAATTGATATCTTCTGATTCCATTAATTCTTTAACTTTCCAATCACGTAATTTGTAACCTCTGTTAATTACATATGGTTTAATTTGATCATATGCAAGTCCATCTGCTTTTGCTCTTAAAATAATTTTTAAAGTAGCAATATCAATTTTTGTTCCTACGTAACTGTGTAACATTCTAGTATTTTCATCTTCTTGACTTGAAGATTTTACTAGTAATCTTTCATAGTAGTAATTGTCTAAAGCTGATTCTAATGTTAATAATGTTTTATTTTCATTATAATCTGGTAATGCATCTTCTAATACTTTAGCATAAGGTGTTCCTTCAAGAGCAACGATCAATTCCTGAACACTGTCAGCTTCAATCATTTTATCTTGATCATCTTTTAATACACCATAAGGAACTAATAATTCACGAGTTTCTTCTTCGTTTAATTTAGCTTCTTTAGCAATTAAAACACTTTTAATATTTTTAATATCCCATTGATCTAACATAATGTCAAGGGTTGGTTTTAATGTTTTTGGTGCAATTTTTGCTAATGTATCATATGATTCAGCGAGATTTGCATCTAATGCTTGTTCTATAGGATATTTATCTATATATTTAGCATAATCTCTGTGTCCTCTTAAGTAATTTTTTACTTCTTCTAGACTTTCGGTTTCTGCTAATTCAGAGATTTGTTTGTCGCTTAAAATTTTACCAATTTTTGCTCTAATTCTTGCATTAGGATATGTATATGGATAATATTCTAATAACGGTCTAATTGTTATAACTACTACTATTGCTCCAACTACAGCTAGTACCATTACTAACAATGCAATGAATGCCTCTGGAGAAGAGAATCCGAAAGAGTTTATCAAATCCATTATGCTTTCTTCCATTTAATTCTCCTCCAATAACTATTTGAATAGTGTTTTAGCAACCTCTGATCTTAAATATTTTCTATAACGAAGCATACGTGCTTCAATGGTATTTTTAACTTCAACTTCACCATCAACAGTTTTTACAACTGCTCCACCAATAATATCAATTGGTTCACCAATGATAAAGGAAACGTCATTACCAGTTTCACTTGTCACATATTCAGATACTTCATCAATCATAGATTTAACATTTTCAACATCATCTTCTCTTACAAGAATTTCAAGTTGATTTCCACCTACTTGTAATGATGCATCTTTAATCATGGTTTTTAAAGATTCTACATAATTTGCAGAATTTTCAGATGCTTGTTTTTCAATTTTTTCTGATGCAACTCTGAAAGCTTTTTCAATTAATTCTTCACGTGCTTCTAACTCTTTTCTTCTAGCATTAACTTTTGCTTCGGAAATGATTTGTTGATATTTCATATCAGCTTGTTTTTGAGCTGAAGCGAGGATTGAATCAGATTCATTTTGAGCTGCTACTTCACCATCTGCTATAATTTTTTCACTTTCAGCAGTGGCTTTACAGATAATTTCATCAGCTTTTGCTTGAGCATCTGCTTTAATATTTGCTATTATTTTATCTGCTCCAACGCTCATCTATTTTCCTCCAAAAATATTTTTTAAGGCTTATAGCCTAATATTTTTAATCTATGCTCCAAGTATTCCACCGAATACTAATAATAAGATAGCAATAAGGAAACCGTAGATAGCCTGAGTTTCAGGAATAGCTGTAAATACTAAACCTTGTGCAAACATGTCTGGATCTTCTACAACTGCACCTACAGATGCGGAAGATGCGATACCTTGACCCATACCAGAACCAAGACCACCGAAACCAACTGCTGCTCCTGCACCAATTGCTACTAATCCTGAAGTAACTCCTAAAGGACTTCCTCCCATAATTCCTGAAAATACTAATAATAAGATAGCGATAAGGAAACCGTAGATAGCCTGAGTTTCAGGAATAGCTGTAAATACTAAACCTTGTGCAAACATACCTGAATCTTCTGCTACTGCACCTACACCAGCGGAAGATGCGATACCTTGACCGATACCTGAACCTAAAGCTGCAAATCCTACTGCTACTCCAGCACCTATTGCAGCTAAAGCTGAACCTAATGCTAATTCTGCTGCCATTTTATTTTTCCTCCAAATAAATGAATTTTATATGATTTTTATTTTTTTACTAAAAATTTATTTTTTTAGTTTTGTGTAAATTCTGCTTGCCTTGAATGGCACAAACTCGTCACTTTCTCCTTCATAGAAGTTACCGAAGAATTCTACAAAGTGAAGACGTAATGAGTGAATAAATGATCCCATTGATTGGAATGCAATGTTAAATAAGTGTACTCCAAAGAATACAATTATACCTAAAACTATACCTACATAAGGTATCATACCTGCTAATAATTGACCTAATAAGTTAGCAGTCATACCAATACCACCAGTGGATAGACATAATGCTAATAATCTTGAGTATGATAAGATATCACCTAAGAAACCAAATATGTCCATTACACCCATTGGACCTGATCCGTATAATAATAACAATAAAGCAACTATAGCAATTGCTGCTAATACATAGATACTGTTTGTTAATAAATATCCAACAATAGCTAATTCAATTAAAACCCAACATAATTGTCCAGCACATAATTGTTTGATATTTCCACGTTTAACGTTGTCAATAATACCAAATAAGAATGCAATGTTAAGATGGATTAAACCAATGATAATTGCTAATATTAAGATATTTTCTGGATGTACGAATGCGTTAATATCAGGAATAACTGTTGGTAAAGGTGCGTTTACATCACCTAATATGAAACGAGGTACAAAGTCCCCGATAAATCCTCCAGTAGCTAGACCCAATATGAATGTCCAAATTCCACATTGTGTTACGATTGTACCAAATGATTTGTAAGTTTTACTTGTTTTACCTAAGCCTGTGTATAATACTAATCCCACAATAGCTAATATTATTCCATAGAATGCATCGGTTAAACAGTAACCGAAGAAGAATGGGAAACATATTGCCATGATAATTGTTGGATCAATATCTTTATAGTTTGGTGCTGAGTACATGTTTACGAGTAATTCGTATGGTTTTGCAAAACCGGGGTTCTGTTGTTTTACAGGTACTTTATTATTTTCAATTTCCTCTTCGGTAGGATCTTCTAATTCAATAATACTGTTACCATCAGTTACTTCATCAATTATTGATAAAGTTTCTTCAACATCGTCTTTTACAACCCAAGCTTTAATAGCTTTTGTACTGTTTGTTTCACCAAAGTAAGAATAGATTTCAGTTCGTTCTTTTTCTAGTTCTAATTGTTCATTAATCACTAATAAGTGTTCTTTTGAACGTTGACCAACTTCACCTATATCTTTAATACATTGTTTTCTTTCTTTTTTCAATTCGTCTAGTTTGCTTTTTGATGCTTCGATGATTTCATTAGGTTTTCCACTTAAGCCAGTAACATCTAATTTTTCAAATTCTAAGCGTCTTAACACACTAGATATATCTTCTTCAAATTCACTTGCTGTAACAATAATTATTGGTACAAAAGTTTTATCATCGTCAGAGTTAGCTTTTCCTTCGAAAATTTCTACTCTGTCAGTAATTTCTTCTATACCTTTTTTAGCTTCAGATAAGTTTTCAGATGGAATTCTTCCAGAAACTATTTTTGTGTATTTAGTTTCTTGTAAATGTGCGAAATCTATATCGAAACTTTTTAATTGATTAGCAACATTTAAAGATTCTTTATATTTTGTTTCTTCAGTACCAATTTCATTAATACGGGATTCAATTGGACTGAGGACTGCATCAACTTTATTAATGATTTCATCAGCTTTATCAACTAATTCATCAGTAGGTAAATTTTCTACCTCTTTTGAATCAATTTTTTTAGGGCTGATAAATCCTTTAACAACATCGACCATACTCATAGACTTTTCAGCAGATTTTAAAGTATCTAAAATACTATTGCATTTCATTGATAAAGATGCAATTCTGCTTGCATGTGGGTCTTGTTTTGATACATCTAACCCTTTAAGTTCTTCACTTTCTTGGATACTTTCAGTTAAATCTTCTATTTGAATATACCCTTTTTCGTGAAGAATATCAATTACAGGTTTAGTGTATTGGTTCAAAGTTACTATGCTTATTTTTTGCATTTTTGCTGGCCTAAACATAGTAATACCCCTATAATACGGTTTCAATTATTATTTCAGCTGCGGCATCAACATTATTTTCAGAACCTCTTAAAGATTCTCTAATGTTAGAATCAGATTCATTTGAAATGATAACAGCTTCTTTACCAGCTTCTTCTTCTTTTGCTAATAACATGTGTTTAGCTTGATCTTGAGCTTCTAATTTAGCTGCTTCAATTGTAGAATCTACTTTTGCACGAGCTTCTTGGATCATTTCAGTTGATTTTTTGTTTGATTCTTCAACAATACTATCAGCTTCAGATTCTGCTTGTCTGATAATATTGATAGCGTCAGAAATACTTGCCATTAATAAATCACCCTTTATATGATCTTTTTTCTAATATAATCATACTCGAAATTTTCTAAATTATAATAATTTCTTTAAAAAAATAACGAGCATATATCTGTTATTATTAAGTTTTTTAAAAAAATATTTAGTTTTTCAAGTATCACCCCAATATAGACATGAGAACTTAAAATTTAATAAGAAATTAACAGAGTTAATTCTTTCAAATTTTAATCAGTTCAAAAAATATATCTTATAAGTATATATATTTAATTTCATTAGTTATATAATTTTATTAAAATTAGCTAAATAAGAAAAAATACATTAAAAAAAAGATAATAATCCACAGAGTATTAATAGTATTTATTTAACTATTTAAAAAAAATAATTTAATCTTTTTATTTATTGTTAATAAAAAAGTCTTAAAAAAATGAAAATGAATTAAAAAATAAATCATCATAAATTCATTCGCACAATAGGTTTTGAAAGATGTCTTCTAGCTTCTGTAGGTACTTCATAAAATCCTTCTTGGATATCTCTATTTATTAGTTCCTTATTTTTTTCTGAAGATCTAATCTTTTTTCCACATTTAGGACATTTATATCCCTTATTTTTTCCTGCAGATTTCATCCTTTTACCACAATCACATAAAGGATTTGTTAAATTATATTGTGGGGCTTTCTTTATTAAATGAAGTTTTTCAATATTAAATGTATGGTTTTCATTTAATCCACCATATATTATTAATTCATCATCATTTCTTAATTTTCGTATAATATTTCGAAATCTTTTCGTTGGTTCAAAAGCTGCACATTCCAATATTCCCGTACCATCAGATACTTTAAAAAACACATGACCCCCTTCAATTTCATAAGGATTTTCTACCACATTACATCTAATTTTATAACAGGAGGAACATTTCATATCTGAAATTGGTATATTCTCTTGAATATGCATATCTGTATGTTGATTTGTTCTGAATATACAATAGTCTTCTATATCCTCATTACTAATAACCATATTATGTGCTTGTTCTACTATTTCAGCAGTATTACCTCTTATACCATATAATACAGGACAAGGTGTATGTGGTTCTATTGCAGTGTAATTGCCTTCTATATCAATATTATCAAATGTTTCAGGAAAAGTTTTTTCATTCATAATGTAAATGCTTTCTTGATTCAGTTTCCTTTTTGTTCCAATATTTTCTGGTTTTCTATATGCTAGACATTCAAAAGTTTCATCAGTTAACTCCAAACTTATGGAAGCAAGTGATCCAATTATGCCTCTTCCTTTTTTAAATTTATGCACTCTGGCACCTATCTTTTTTGCAAAGTTTTCTGCATAATCTATGGTATAAATAGAATATATTGCATTTAATGCATAATCTTTCATTTCTTGTGTAATTTCACCTTCATAAAATATTACTCCAGGATTAGTGTTTATTCCATCAAACATAGAATATTTTTCAACATTATCCAACACTATTTTTTCAACAAGTTCAACTTCTTTTTTATTTTGAAGCTTTACTGTAAATGATAATGCACCATTTCCTCTTGTTTTGTATCGTGCAAATGGATTTAATCTTATTAATCTTGGATAATCTGTTGGAATTATACCATGTTGTTTAAGTTGTTTAATAATTTTATGTGTTAAATAAGTAGTACACATCCCTTCATTAGAATCTGTATCATCTATACCTATATGTAATATAATATCATCAGTCAAAACAAAACTTCCTAAAATTAGTTTAATATATTGAATCAATTGAATTCATGTTTATTATAATATATTATTAAAGAAATACATATTATATATTATGAATTTAGATAACCCTGCAATTAATCGTGAACAAATACTGCAAGAAATTAAAAACTTATTAAAATCATATGACTTTAAAACTTCAGATATTTATGATAGAAGTTGTTTTGATTTATTGGCAAGAAAAGATGACATACTAATTATACTAAAAATCCTTGTAAATATTGATAGTTTAACATCATCACAGGCAGAAGAGTTATCTAAAATAGCAGGAACATTTTTAGCTAGTCCAATAATAATTGGATTAAAATCCAAACATAACTTCCTTGAAGAAGATGTTGTATACGAACGACATGAGATACCAGTTATTACACCACAGACACTTTGCAACATTGTTGTAAATGACATTCACCCAGAAATTCTGGCAAAACGAGGAGGATATTATGTAAAAATTGATGGACCGTTATTAAAAGAACTTCGTGAATCGATGAATTTATCTTTAAAAGAATTAGCTGATTTAAGTCATGTTTCAAGAGAAACTATTTATAGATATGAACAAGGTAATTCTCAAACATATCCTGAAACAGCTATGATGATTGAAGAAGTTTTACAACGCCCAATCACGGTTTCAATCAATGTACTTGAAACTGATAAGAAAAATAGTTTAGATAGAATAATACATGAACCAATAGAATTAATAAAACTAGGTTACGATGTAAAAAGTTCAAAGAAAACGCCTTTTGATGCCATAAGTGAAAGTACAGAAAAAAATAATGATATTCAGAAATTACAGGAAAAGTTAGAAGATAAACTTGATGAAATAGAGAAAATACGTGCAGAAATAAATAAAAAAACTAACCCAAATAATATACTTATCACCAATATGGAACGAGGTAGAAACGAAAAAACTTTGACAAATATTGCTAACAAAACAGAAGATATTTCATCAGTAACAGGTTATGATGCATTATTTGTACTTAATAAAGAACATGACATAGAATCAATAAATAAAATACCCGCCATATATACATGGGAACTTAAAGATATGTCAAATATTGAAGATTTATTAAAACTGATTAGAGAAAGAAAAGAAGAAGCTGAAGAGTTATGATTTATAACTATTTATTATAGAAAAAGTTTCTTCAACTTCTTCTACTTTTGCAACACCTACACATACACTGTTAACATAATCCACTTTACTTATAAATTCATAAGCTTCTTTTGGTTGTAATATTCCTGTAGCCAATGTCCTATTTGCTATAACTTTTTTATTGAGGGATGATAATAAATTTTGTATTTTTTCCTTATTTTCATTTGTTAAAAAATTACAATCCATCATATAACCATAAAAATTTAAAGGTAACATAATTTCATCAAAATCGTTGATTATTTCCGATTCTACTATTTTAGGTATATTTTTAAAGGGTGTTCTTGTTTCAATAGAAGGTATGTAACCTTTCATTTTTATGTCATTTAAATATTGAGATATGTACTCAAAATCATTGCTTTCTATATTTTTATCTACAAAAAAACCATCCAACATAATTGTACTAGTATTATATTTTGAAAAAATATTTAAGTCCTCTTCAAAATTTGTATCATTAGTTTTTCCTATTACTTCCCAATCATTCCCATTATCAATTGACATATCCAAAGCAATTTCCAAATCATCAGAGCGATTTAAAAGAATTTTATGAACTCCTTTTTCATAAGCTTTATCTAAAATTTTCACAATATTCTCAGGTTGTTTCTCGAAATCTAATTCATACAATCTTGTTCTATGTCCAAATTGAGGTGCAAAAATAAACGGGGAAGTACCCAAAATAATTTCATTAAAAGTCATTATATCAACCTACTCTTCTTTAATAATATTTTTATAGAAAAGTTATTAATATTTTTCAAAAACTTTAGTATTTATACTAAAAAAAACATAAATAACAAATGAATGTTAAACCAATTATTTAGAAACAATGAAATAAATTAGGTTTAAATAGTATTATTTTAGTTTAATATAATAAAATATCCAAAATTCATACCAAATAAAAGGAGAAAAACTATGCCAAAAGTATTAGTAGCTGATAAAATTAATGAAAAGGGTGTAGAAGTATTAGAAGGATCTGCTGAAGTAGTTAACGATCCAACCATAACACCTGAAGATTTACTTAAAACAATTGACCAATATGAAGGTATTATTGTAAGAAGTAGAACGAAAGTTACAAGAGAAGTAATTGAAAATGCTAAAAACTTAAAAATTATTGCAAGAGCTGGTGTTGGAGTAGACAACATTGATGTTGAAGCTGCAACTGAACATGGAATATTAGTAGTTAATGCACCACAATCCACATCAATTACAGTAGCAGAACATGCAATGGGTTTAATGTTATCATTAAGTAGAAAAATAGCAATAGCTGATGCATCTGTTAAATCAGGCAAATGGGAAAAAAGTAAATTCATGGGAATGGAATTACGTAACAAAACTCTTGGTGTAATTGGAATGGGAAGAATTGGTAGCCAAGTTGTAAAAAGATCAAAAGCATTTGAAATGGATGTTATTGTATATGACCCATACATTACAGAAGAAACTGCTAAAGAATTAGGAGTAGAAATTACTACATTAGATGATTTAATCCAAAAAGCAGATGTAATGACAATTCACGTACCTTTAACACCAGAAACAAAAGGTTTAATTTCAAAAGAACAACTCGCAAAAATGAAAGACAATGCAATTATCTTAAACTGTGCTAGAGGAGGAATCATCAACGAAGAAGATTTATATGAAGCTTTAAAAGAAAGACCAGAACTTAAAGCAGGATTAGATGTATTCGAAAATGAACCTTTAGAAGACAGTCCTTTAACTACATTAGATAATGTTGTATTAACACCACACATTGCTGCATCAACCAAAGAAGCACAACGTGATGCTGCTATCATAGTTGCAAAAGAAGTAAAACAAGTTATAAGTGGTGAAACACCAAGTAATGTATTGAATATGCCTTTAGTTGATTCTGAAACCTTTCAAGCATTAAAACCATATTTCAAATTAACTGAACAATTAGGAAAAGTTCTTGTACAAACAAGTTCACAAAACATTTCAGAACTAAACATCGTTTATAGTGGAGAAATTAATGGTAGATCCAAAGAACCATTAACTAGGGAATTATTAAAAGCATTCTTAAATCCTATATTATCTGAACCTGTAAATAGCGTTAATGCAAAAAGTGTTGCTAAACAAAGAGGTATAAAAATTACCGAAGGAGAAACAGAAGATAGCGGCAGATATGATGCAACAATTAAAGCTACTGCTAAATACGATAATAAAGAAACAACCATAGAAGGAATCGTGGAAAACAACATTCCTAAAATCATTTCTATAGATGGATATGATGTGAACTTAATCCTTGAAGGATTAATGGCTATGATAAAATATGTAGATGTACCAGGTACAATCGGAACTATTGGCAACGTTTTAGGAAATCACAGAATAAATATCGGTGAAATGCAAGTTGGAAGAGAATCAGCTGGTGGAGAAGCAGTTATGGTTCTAAAAGTTGATCAAGAAATAACACAAGAAGCTATAACCGATTTAGAAGGAATAGAAGAAATAGAAGTTGTAAAATCAATAAAATTATAACTTCTTAATTTTTTTTTAAAAAAAAATATTATAAATTATTTTTCAATCTCTCATTTTCTGCTTTTAATTTAGCAATATCTTTTTCCATCTCTCTAATTTCATTTTCAATTTCTTCCGAAGTCTTTTCAGAAGTCTTTTCAGAAATTTCTTCAGTTGTATCTTCAGAAGTTTTTTCTGATTCAATGGATTCTGTTTTTATTTCGTTTTTTTGTTGATTATTTATTGGAATTTTTTGAGGAGTAATAGTTATTACTTTAGAGTTATTTTTGATATTTTTTGGAACTTTTTTAATATTTACTTTTATCTCATCAATCTCATCATTAGGTGTCTTATCTGTTCTAATATCAATATCTACTTGATCGCCAGGTTCATATTCGGGAGGTAACGGAATTTCTTCGAGATATTTTTTTCCCTTATATTCAAATTCCAAATTTAATGTTGCATGTTTTTTATTTTCTGAATTTTCTTGAGTTTGATTATTATTCTCTTGTGACAAGTTAATATCCTCCTTTTCTGATTTAATTTCATTAATATTTTCAGTTCCATCATCATTATCTAATTTTTGTAATTCTTTTATAAATTCTTCATCAAATAATTCTTCATCAATATCTAAATCGTCCCATTGTTTTATATCTATTTCTTCACCTAAATCTTTAACTTTAAAGGACATAGGATTTCCAAATGAATCATATGCTTTAATAGTTGATTCAGAATAAGGTCTACAAATTATCATGTGGAAGTAACCATTTTTTCCAAAAAATGTAATATCTGCTTGAGATGGATTTGCACTTGGTCCAGGATGACTATGTATAGAACCAACAGCATTTGTAGTCATGGGCATCATAAATACTTCCATTACTGCACTACTACTTGAAGCTTTAAAAGGTAAAAAAATTAATCCTTTTATTTTTAGGATATCGTTTTCTATATCTCCGGACAATAATGCAACATATTCGTTTGGATCGGCATTAATTGCTATTTTTACTATCTCATCTATTACTCTGTAATCAACATGTACTTCATTTATTGATTTATCATTGCCTAAAAGTTTACTTAGTGTATTCTTAAAATCCATTGTTTCATCTCCGTAATAAAGAGCAAATTGATTAAGTTAATTATTTAATTAAATTCATTTCTAAATCAACATATATTTTTTTTCTAGTATTTATATTATTATGAATTCCAACTGGATTAATATCTTCTTCTTCAAGTTTCTTATATAAACAAACACCTCTTTTTTGCCAAGTAGGAACATGAGCAATATTTATTCCATTTTCAAATAATAATTCATGTATATCCTGTTTTTTTAATTTATATAAAATTTCAGATGTTTCTCTATTAGTATGAGTTCTATTTAAAATACTTTGAGCATAACTGTTTAAACAATTTCTCCAAGCTTCATCTTGTCTCCATTTAAAATAATCTTTAATATGATTAGGAGTTGAAATTACCCTACAATCAAAAGAAACTGGTTTTAAATCCTTGAAATCAATGTTAAATAATTCTTTATTTAAATATAAATGTTTCATAAATGATGAAGAAATAAACGAAGAGATTACTGAATTTATTTTTTCTATTCTGCCATTAAATGGAATCTCCTCAAATAGTATGTTAAATTCATCTGAAAAAGTATAAACATATTTTGGATTAAATTCTTTAATTAAATCTTCAGATATTTTTATGAAAATATCTCTCAAACGTTCATCAAATGGTTTTTGAAGATTTAATTGTTTTGTGTAGTTAGAAAAGGAACGCCCATCGGCTCTTAGAATAATAGGCATATCCGGAATAACTTTAAGTTGAGAAAATTGTTCATATTCTTTCAAAAAATCACCATGAATCATCATCTTAATAGTTAAATAGAATAAAAATAGTTGAAAAATAAAAGAAATTCTATGATAATAATCATAGATAACCTTAAATTAATGTAGTTTTAACATTTGATAATATTAAGTTCCTATCTGAATAGTTTCAGATAACTTATTTAATAAACCAGCTGCTGAATATGCAGCCAATAAACTAGTTTTGGGATTGTCTGGACTACTTACGTTTGAAGTTATAGTTGTTAACTCCCCAAATGTTCCTTTTAAGTGAATTTCATGAGTATTTCTTGAAATTTTAGGATCAGCAATTATTTTTACATCAGCATCCATACCCGAAGCTAAACTTAGAGTTGAAGAAACATTAATATTTTTTGGAAACTTATTAACTGCTTCAGATGCTTTTCCAGAAAATATAATTATTTCATCATCCCCCTCTAATTCTAAACCTAAAGATAGAGGAGGTTTTCTAGTAATTAATGTTACTGATTCAATTTCACCTAATTTTGCAGCTTTAACTGTGTCAATTCCAGTTATAGCACCAGTTGGTAAATATATTTTAGCACCATTTTTTTTAGCTATGGACTCTAAGTTTAATCTAAAATCTTCATCCAATAATGCACCAACACTCATAATAACTACGTTTGTACCATTTTCAAGAACTTGAGGAATAGAATTACGTACAGCCCCTTGTGATGCAGATTCCAAAATTAAATCTGAATTTTCTATTAAATCTTCCAATGAATCAGAAACTTTAGCATCAACTTGTTGAGCCAATTTTTTCGCATTATCCAAGTTTAAATCATAGAAATATGCAAGATCAACATTTAGTTTATTATTTAATTTGAAATTTACTAATGTCTTTGCAATAGATCCACAACCCATAATCCCTATTTTCATCAACAATCTCCACTAAGATTTCATAACTGGTTTTTTAACAACAGTTCTTTTTTGTGCATTAATTTTATTTTGATTAGATGATTGGTATTGTGTAAACTTATCTTGATCTACCAATATAACATCTCCCACTGCAGTAACAACTTCATATGGGATATCAATTATACCTTCAGTTCTCACTGGATTAACATCTTCTTCTTCAGGCACTAATCTTAATGAATTTCTGAAAACATCTTTTAAACCTACATTCCTATTGTCTTCTGTTAATGCTTTAGTTTTGAAAAATGAAATTCTTCCTTTTTTGATGTTTAAAACTACTTCGTTTACTCTTCCTATAAATTTTCCTTCAGTATTGTAAATATTTAAATCGTAAAATGTAGATAAATTTACCATATTATCACCAAATGTTTTATTTCAATGTAATTAATGATACGTCTTTTATAAGTCTTCAATAATCGTTAAAAAGGTCTAATATCCTTAATTGAAATTATTAAAATAATAATTTCTAATCTATTTATTATATGTTAAACATATTATATAAATTTATTTTTTTATTTAGAAATCATATATTTAATAAACATCTAAATAAAATTCAAGAATTAGAAAGAAATAAATTAGAATAAATACAAAATATTTTAATAGCAAATTAAATTATTTTTTGAATTTTTTTTTAAACATAGAACATATAGGGGATAATATGTGGGACACTAGTAAAGATTATAGATTAAAAGTAGCAGAAAAAGCAATAGAACAATTTATTAGAGTAATTGAAGGATCAAATTTAAGAGGTTCATGGAATAAGAAACAAGTAAAATTAATTGCAAAAAATATGAACCCCGAAATTCAGACTATGTACTATTCTTACATTACTCCACAGGAATTATCAAAAACACCTCAAATGGAAAAGTTATTGTCTGATGTAGATGACATAATTGAAAATCTTGGTGGAGAAGATTATTCAAAAAAATTCTTATCTGAACTAAATCGTGAAGATAGAGAAAAATTAGAATTACCATTATCTAAAATGAAATTCTTTTTCAACACGATAAGAGGATTACCTGATAGATTAATGTTAGGTGAAATAGATGATCCTGTTATTGGAGTGGACATTAAAGTAGGAGAATTAGTTAGTGTAAGTAAACACCCAAATACAGATACATTAATGGTATGTAATGTTAATTTAGGTAAACGTGCAATAACTGTTATAACCAACGATTTAACTGTCAAAGATAATGATAAAGTTGCCGTAGCTTTGTTACCACCTAGTGCCTTTATGGGAATTAGTAGTGAAGGAATGTTCCTCGGTGCTGGAGAAGGAATATTGAAAAATGTAGAAGGTGAATTAGGTAGTCTTCCTCAACATGTGGATGTTGCAGCTTTTAATGAAACTAGAAATTTAGTTGACCAATTTTTAAAAGAATAAACCTACTCTTCCCCTTCTTTAATTTAATATTTCACTAATTTTATCAATTTTATTTTCTAATATACTTAACTCTGTATTATTAATTTCAAAAGTAAATTCTTCCAAATAATCGCTATAAATAGAAACCGCTGCTAAAACTATCATTAAAATACATGCCATTAACAAGATCAATTCTGTGGACACTTGACCTGATACATCATTCATAATATTACACCCCTAAAATTCCTTTAAATAAAAACTGTGAACAATAATAAACAATTAACGAAAATGGAACAATAACTAAAATATATTTAATGCCTTTTTTACTGTTAGAATAAAGAACTATTCCAATCAATAATGAAACCAGAACCGATTGAATTAAGACATACCCCATACTTGCAATCGGAATCACAGCATCTAATGGATTCATACGACCCATCAATCCAATGTATTCTGAATATAATCTTATCATACCTAGTGCAAAAGGAGTTGCAATGATTGAAGAAATCAATAAAAACATTACAGACATCATAACACTAGCTTTTCGTTCTTTCCTTAACATTATTATATCATTCAGGTCATTTGAAATAGAATCCAATATATCCGATATATTCCCACCAGATTCTTTACTATAAATTATGATCTGAAAGGTATGTTTCAAATTTTCTGAGTTATTTCTATATGCAATATCCATTAATGATTCATTAAATGGTTTTCCAAAACTAGTTTCTAATAAAGCCCGTTTTATTTCATCATTTAATGAATTATGCATCGTTTTAGAAAGTTCACTAAATGCTGATTCTATACCATAACCAACTTTAATTAAAGCAGATAATTGGCGAATATAATCAGGCAAATCTAATTCTATCTGTTCTAAACGTTTTTCATTTTTATAATAAACATATGATGAAAATAAAATTGGCACCATTATTGTTAACATTAAAGAAAACAATAAAGAGATATTTAAAAATAAAAATAGAACCATAGAAATTATTAAAATAAAAATCATTAAAACAATTATTAAAACCAAAACATCATCAGTTTTAAGAAAGATATCTGCACCAATTAACTTTCTTTGAATATAAATAATTGAATTTTCAGAAAGAAAATGATTTATATAAATTTTTAATATATTGAGTATTTTATTAAACATAATTTAGTAATTATGAAAATATTTAAAAAAAGTAATATATAACTCTTTCTAAAAAAGAAAAAAATTATAAAGTAAAATCTAATTTTTTATCTAAGGATGTTAAAACTTGACTATTCTTTTTAACCAGAATATCATCTTCTATCCTCACACCAAATTCTCCAGGTATATAAATTCCAGGTTCGGCTGTGATAACCATATTTTCTTCCAAAATTCCTTCGACTTTATTAGAAATAACCGGATCTTCATGAATATCTAAACCAAACCCATGACCAGTACTATGAATAAAATATTCACCATATCCATATTCTGAAATAACGTCACGTGCAGCATTATCTACTTCTGCATAAGATACGCCTGGAGAAATTGTATTTATAGCAGCTTTTTGTGCTTCTAAAACAATATTCCATATTTCTTCCTGACGTTCTGAATCAATAAATGTCCTAGTGATATCAGAACAATAATAATCATATTTAGCACCCCAATCCACCACTATTGGAGTTTCAACACGATTCATAGACGTTTCAGAATGGGGTGAACTAGAACGTTTTCCAGAAGCTACAATTGTATCAAATGCAGGTTTAATTGAACCATTAATAGTCATGTCAAATTCTAATGAAGCAGCAGCATATTTTTCTGTACTGGAAAAGTCTATTTCTTTAATAGCATTTTCTGCAATACCTATTGAATTTTTAATATTGGTCATTTCTTCTTTTGTTTTTGTTTTTCTTTTATCAACAAATACATTTGATGTTCTTATAGAAGAAATATCATCCGATAAACGTTTTACTAGATCAAATTCTAAAGAACTTTCTACTGCAATAACTCCATTTAATAATTCTTTTACTTCAGATAATTTAACAATATCCCTAGTTTCTATTAATGCATTTTCTTCAGCAGATTCTTTATCAATACTATTCACATATAAAATTGGTTCATCCTGAATAATCAAATATGCAAAACTAGAAGGATAAAAACCAGAAATATATTTAATATTTTCCGGAGAGTATACAAACATAGAATCTATATTTTCATCTTTTAATTGATTGATAATTTCTTCATTTTTCATTACAATTCGTTCCTTTCATTTCAGATATTACTATGTTTAAATTTTATAACTAATATAACTGATTTCAGACATTCATAGTTATCTACGAAAACATTATTTTTTTTAAACCTCATCCTATTTTACTAAACTTTACATCATAATCCATCAATAAATTAACAGATATTGAAAATTTTATAAAATACAATTAATCAACAATTTTTTGTGTTAATATATTTAAATGTTAAAAAAAAATAAGCTAATTAAATTACAAAGTTAATAATAATTAAAGTTAATAATATATCGAAGTTTGATAAAATGTTAAATGATTCACCTGTTACATATAAAAAATCAACTCATAGAACTATGAGTCCAGAAGAAACTTTAAAGAAAATTTCTAAAATCACATTAGATATTGGGTTAACAAGAACTTCCAATATAACACATTTAGATAGAATTAAAATACCTGTTTTTACTTCGGTACGTCCACTAGCAGAAGAAGGTGCTGTAAGTGTTTATGCAGGTAAAGGACCTACTGAAATACATGCTAAAGTATCTTCAATTATGGAAGCTGTAGAAAGATATTCTGCTGAAATGCAAGTAAATGATAAAACCATTGTAAAAAAATATGATGAAAAAGATTGTATTAATCCGGAAGATTTAATTTTACCAAAAGATAGTTATAATAATGAAGAAATTGAATGGAGTGAAGGTTATTCAGTTATCACAGGTGAAAAAATATTTATTCCTTCAAATGCAGTTTTTCATCCATACAACAAGGAAAAAATTAAACATATATTTTTATCAAACACAAACGGTTTAGCTTCTGGAAATACTTTAGAAGAAGCAATATTTCATGGAATGATGGAAGTAGTTGAAAGGGATTCTTGGAGCCTATTTGAAGCATTTAAAGAAAATAAAAAAGAAATAAACTGTGATAATTCTACTAACGAATATATTCAATCATTAATTAATAAGTTCACTGAGGCAAATGTTTCAATTAAATTAATTGACCTAACTAGTGAAAATGATATTCCAACCATCGGTGCAGTTTCCGAAGACTTGTCATTGAAAGATCCAGCATTATTAACTTTAGGTATAGGTACTCATTTAAATCCAGAAATAGCTGCTATCAGAGCAATTTCAGAAGTTGCTCAAAGTAGAGCTACACAAATACATGGAACGCGTGAAGATACAACAAGAGCAAATTTACTTAGAGAAACAGGTTATGAAAGAATGAAAAGGCTCAATAAACATTGGTTTAGAGAATCTAAAGAAAAAATTGACTTAAATGATATGAAAGATTATTCACAAGATACATTCAAAGAAAATATTGAAAAAAGTATGAAAATGTTAGAAGCCTCCGGAATTAAAGATGCATATTATGTTAATTTAACAAGAAGTATTAATATTCCAGTTGTTAGGTCAATTATTCCTGGTATGGAAGTTTATAGTGTTGATCAATCAAGAGTCGGAAAAAGATTAATACCTGATAAATACATTATTAATTAAATCAAAGAGGAAATAAAATGAAACAAGCAATTGTAATGAGAACTGATTTGAAAATGGGTAAAGGGAAAATAGCCGCCCAAGCATGCCATGCTTGTCTCGAAAGTTATAAAAAAGCAGATAAAAGAAAAATTAGAGAGTGGGAACTATTTGGACAAAAAAAAGTAGTTTTAAAAGTATCTTCTGAAGAAGAATTATTAAAATTATATTATATAATTAAAGAAAGTGGTTTACCTTGTTCATTAATTACAGATGCAGGACATACACAAATAGAACCTAGTACTAAAACTTGTTTGTGTGTGGGTCCTGGATCTGATGAAGAAATAGATAAGTTAACAGGACATTTAAAGTTATTATAGGTTATATTATGGTTACTGTAGTTAAAATTGGAGGTAGTTTATTTCCAGAATATACTAAGGAATTGTGTGAATATTTAACCAAAAGTGAAGAAAAATTAGTTTTGGTAAATGGAGGAGGAACATTAGCCAACAATATTAGAGAATTTAATAAAATAAATTCGTTTTCTGAAGATATAAACCATTGGAATGCAATTAAATGTATGGACATAATTGGAAATTTCATTGCAGATGAAAATAAAGATATTATCCCAATTACAGACTTAAAAGAGATTGAAAGTATACATAAATCTAATAAAATTCCATTAATATTAACTTATGAATTAATGAGAAAAGAAGATCCTTTAAAACACAGTTGGGATGTGACTAGTGATTCTATAGCATGTTGGATAGCAAATAAAATAAATGCCAAACTATTAATATTAACAAATGTAGATGGTATATATAGAGGTAACATTTCTTCAAATAATAAAAAACTAATTAAAAGCATTAATGCAAAAAATCTATTATTTTTTAAAGAAACTTGTATTGATAAATGTTTACCAAAATTACTAATTAAATATCATTTAGACTGTTTTATAATTAATGGGAAATACCCTGCTAGGGTTATGGCTCATTTAAACAGCAATAATAATATTAACAATTTTTATACACATATAGGAGGAGAATAATATGGCAGATAAAATGACTTGTACTTCATGTAAACAAGAAATTTCACCAATCGATGAATATGTGAAATTCCACTGTCCAGAATGTGATGCAGAAATATACAGATGTCCTAAATGCAGAACTTTCGGACATGAATACACTTGTGAATGTGGTTTTAAAGGACCATAAATTTTTTTTAACAAATTGAAGGAGATATGATTATGGGAGAAGTAGCAGTAACATTAAAAGTAATGCCTGAAAGTCCAGAAGTAGACTTAGAAGCATTAAAAGAAGCAATTAAAAATGCTGTAGACGAAAAAGAATTCGAAAGAATTGAAGAAGAACCAATAGGTTTTGGATTAGTTGCATTAATTGTTACAATCGTTGTAGACGATGGTGAAGGTGGAAGTGAACCTGCTGAACAAGCTATTGCAGCTTTAGATGATGTAGCAACTGTCGAAGTTACTCACATGACAAGATTAATGTAAATATGCGAATATTTACTAACAACATTTTCTTTTTTTAAAATTATTTAGATTTATTACTTTTTTAAACAGAATTATCATAACATATAAGTAATACTTTTAATAATATAATTATTAACAACATTATGATTGAAATTATTTTAGCAATTTTTCTAGGAATTTTTTTTGGAGTAATCTCTGGAATAACACCAGGATTACATGTGAATACAATAGGAATCATTATCTTTTCAATATCCGATGAAATACTCAAATACACAAATCCTTTAACTTTATGCACATTTTTAGTTAGCATATCCATATGTCACGCCATGATTGAATTTATCCCCTCACTATTATTAGGAATTCCTGAAGAAGATACCGTTTTAAGTATACAACCAGGACATAGATTATTATTTAAAGGAAAAGGAAAAGAAGCAATTAGATTAATCAGTTTTGGAGGTTATTTTTCTATAATAATTTTAATATTACTAATGCCTATCCTAATGATTATTTTACCGTTAATTTACAATATATTAAAAAATTTCATTGGATATTTATTATTAATAACAATGGTGATCTTATTGTTCTTTTTTAATAAAAAAGAAAAAAGATTACAAAATATTTTATTGTTCTTAATTTCCGGAATTCTAGGATTATTCGTATTAACTAGTAATGTAGGAAATAATTTAGGTTTATTAGCCTTATTATCAGGATTATTCAGTATCAGTAATTTATTGTATAGTTTAAACTCCAAATCTAAAATTCCACCACAAGATGAAGATAAGACAATAATTTTTAACAATAAAATTAAAAGATCCATATTAGCTGGAAGTATCTCCGGATGTATTTTAGGATTATTGCCGGGGTTAGGTCCTGCACAAGGGACTATCATTGCACAAATTGCAACATTTAATAAAAATATTAGTTCAGAAGAATTTTTAGTAACAAACAGTGGAGTAAATATTTCAGACACATTATTTTCTTTAATAGCAATATATTTGATAAATAATCCCAGAAGTGCAATTAGTGTTTATATTCAAAATTTAATGCCTAACATTGACCTGACAAAGATTATTTTTTTCATATTGATTAGTTTGACTAGTGTTTCAATTGCAACAATTTTATCAATGAAACTTGGTGATTTTATGATTGAAAACATTACAAAAATAGATTATAAAAAAATAAATATTACTATAATTATTATAATAAGTCTAATAATTATAATATTTACTATTTCAACAAATGGCTGTTTATATTATGTGTTATTATGTTATATTACCAGTACCTCATTGGGATTTATTACAAACACGTTGGATTTAAATAAAAGTTGTTTAATGGGAGTTTTAATTGTTCCATCAATAATAACTTATTTAGGATTAATGTAATTATATTATAACTACTTCCTTACAAATATTTTTTAAAATATCAACATAATGAGTAGTATCTACTTTTGGAAAAGCATCTACTATACCAATATCAAATTTTTCTTCAACCACACTTGGTAAATTTAATATATTTTCATTGAATATCTCATATTTATCTTTATTAATTTCATTAACCTCTAAATTGATTTTTAGCGATTCTAATGCTTCTATATAAATATCATTAAATACAACTTTTTTAGCATTTTTCATTAATGCATAAATACCTAATGTACCGGGACCACACATAGCATCCAATACTAACGGATTTTCATATTTATCTAATATTTCAGATAATTGTTTAATCTTTGGTGATTCTTCTTTAGGGTATTCAATATGTAATAAAGATTGATTTTTGTAAATCAAGATAGGTCCCAAATCAGTATTTTGAATATCACAACGTATATCACAACCACCCAATAGTTCATAAATCATGACTGAATTATTTTCATTAAGTTTACCTATTGTAATATCAGTATCTCCATTGATTATTGCTTTTATTTCAGGGACTTTTTCAAGTATTATGTCAGCAGTTTGTTTATCACAAAATCTTGTGATAATTACTAAAGACTTTTTAGATAGATAAGGTAAAAAATCCAAATTTATAGCCGGTGTAATCAATGGCACTCCCACTTTCCTGATGGAAGCAGAATCAGAAATTTGTTTATTATCAATCATTATTTTCAATACATGTGCCATCACAATATCTATATGTCTTTTTCCACAAGATTCACATAAACCATAATTTTTATCTAATTTGGATAATTTAATTTGTCTTTTTAAGGGAATCGATTTTTTAAATTTTTTATTAATGCAAGATGGACAATTATCATATAAATTAGTTACACTTCCCAAAACATCAGATTTATCTCGAATACAATTTTCAGTACAATTACATTTCATATGTTAATATTTGAATATCAAATTAATTATTATTAAATGATGTAATACTTTTATAATATAAAAGTAATAATAATAATTAGAAAATATTATGATCATAAAAAATAATTTACCACTCTATAAAACAGAAACAAATGAAAAATTAACAAAAAAAGAAGAAAAAGAATATCAAAAAATCAAAGAAGAAATAATTCAATTAAAAATTAATGATAAGAATTTAAATGTAGAAACAAAAGAAATAAAAGAATTAATGATAGAAAAATCAATAAATTCACAAAAAATTATCGATAAATTAACCAACGATTTAAAAGGTTATGGAAAAATAGATTCATTATTAAAAGATGATGAACTAGAAGAAATAATGATAATAGGAAAAAATAAACCAGTATACGTTTATCATAGAAAAAAAGGAATGATGATTACAGAAATAAATCTTTCCGAAATTGAAACCAAACAAATTATTAATAAAATAGCAAATTACGTTCAAAGAAAAATTGATAAAGAAACACCAATTCTTGATGCTAGATTACCAAACGGGAGTAGAGTTAATGCAACCATACCTCCCATCACCGCAGATGGTTCAACAATTACTATTAGGAAATTTAAAAAAGAACAATTGACCATATTAGATTTAATCAAATCAAATTCATTGAGTCCACATTTAGCCGCATTTTTATGGATTAATATAGATGGATTAAATGTCAGACCTTCAAATATAATAATTTCTGGAGGAACCGGTTCTGGAAAAACAACAACACTAAATACATTAAGTTCTTTTATCCCATCAGATGAAAGAATAATTACAATTGAAGATGTGCTTGAACTTCAAATACCACAAGAACATGTGATAAGGACCGAAACAAGACCCCCAAACATAGAAGGTAAAGGCGAAATTAATATGGATATCTTATTAAAAAATTCATTAAGACAACGCCCAGATAGAATTATTGTAGGAGAAGTAAGATCAAAAGAAGCAATCACACTGTTTGGAGCATTGAATACTGGACATTCAGGAATGGGTACATTACATGCAAATTCAACTCAAGAAACCATCACAAGACTTATCAATCCACCAATGAATGTTCCATCAATAATGATTAATTCAATAGATTTTATAGTAATGCAAAACAGAATATTTCATCCAACCCAAGGTATTATAAGAAGAGTTACTGAGGTTGCCGAAGTAGTTGGAATGGAAATGAATAAAGTACAATTAAACAAAATATACCAATACGATTATTCTGAAGATAAATTAGAATATACAGCCATTAGTTCAAAAGCTTTAAATGAAATGGCTTCTATGAAAGGAATTTCAATTAAAGAAATTACAAAAGAAATAAAAGATAGGGAATCTTATTTAATTGAAAATAGTGAAAATGGAAGAAATATTTATGAAACTAAAAAAATATTAAATGATTATTCATATTAATGATTTTAAATAATTTTAAGTTAAAATGTTAAAAGAAGTATTTATTAAAATAGGTCAACAAACTATCAAAATTTATAAAAACTTATCTAAAAATAAACAAATAGTTAATGAAGAAAAAATTGAAAATAAAACGTTTAATGAACTTATTAAACAAAATAAAAACAAAGAAAATAAAATTAATAAAGATTTTTTATTCATTCCTCTGTTATTTATAACTGTATTTATAATTACTAAAAGTATGGATTTAAGTTTAAAATTGGGCATTATATTAATTGGTTATCCAATATTAAAAAGTAATATTCCAAAAATAAAATCAGAAAAAAGAAAAAAAGAAATTGTTCGAGAATTTCCTTATGCTTTAAGACAAATATCCACCCAACTAAAAGCAGGAATAGGATTATATGATTCAATGAAAAGCATTGCCGATAGTAACTATGGAATATTATCCGAAGAATTTCAAATAACACTCAATGAAATTCAATATGGTTCAAACTATGTTGAATCATTTGAAAATCTATCTAAACGGATTAATTTACCAAGTATTGAAAAATTTGTAGGTCAAATTATTAGAACTTTAAATAATGGTGGCAACTTAGCCGAGACATTAAATACATTAGCCGATGAAAATTCATCTAATATGAAAATTAAGTACAAAGAATACTCAGAAAAATTGAATGCTATAATGTTATTATATATGTTTATTGCAGTACTATTTCCTGTGATTTTATTTATTCTAATTATAGCAGCTACAACAGTGATGGGTTCAATTGTTCAACCAGAACTATTATTAATTTTATACTTATTCTTTTTTCCCTTAATTATCTCCTTTATGATAATATTAATTAAACGTTTGGAACCAAGTATTGATTAAAAATATAAATTAATAAAAAAATAAAAAATTAAACTATAAAATAATGAAGGAAGAAAATTGCCAAAAAAAGAAGCTGATTATATTAAGAAATTCAATGAAAGCAGAAAAATTATAAGCCAATTTCTTATAATAGAAAAAAGTATCAAAAAATCTAAAAACAATAAACCATTTTTAGAATTATTATTACAGGATAAAACTGGACAAATTGTTGGACGTATGTTCAACAAAAAAGCATATAATGAGTTTGAAAAAATTGAAGAAGGTAAAATATATAATATTGTAGGAAAAATTCAGGAATTTCCTCACGGTTCAAATAAATTCAATATATTAATCGAACGTATAATCTTAGCTAATAACTTTAATGAAGAAGAATTTATAATTCAAATAGAAAATCAGGACAGCCATATAGAATATTTAATCAACACTATTCATGAAATTGAAGACAAAGAACTCAAATTACTTTTAGCATCACTATTTGAAGATGAAGAATTCTTTGAAAAATTTATTACTGCTCCTGCAGCAAAGAAACATCACCACAATTATAAAGGAGGATTATTAGTCCATACAAATGAAGTTGTGGAGATATGTAAAACCATTTCAACAATTTATGAAGATATTGATAGAGATTTATTAATCACCGGTGCAATTTTGCATGATATTGGGAAAATTGAAACATATGACTATAAAACTGAACGAATTGAAATGAACAAAAAAGGAATTCTCGTAGATCATATATTTATCAGTGCATCAATTGTAAAAGAAAAAATGGATTCATTAAAAATCTCAGAAAATAAAAAGATAAATTTAATACATCTTATTTTAAGTCATCATGGTGATGTTGAATTGGGTTGGGGTTCTTCTGTAAATCCAAGAATTCCTGAAGCAGTTGCATTACATCATGCAGATGATATGAGTGCAAAAATATCTAAATCAATAGAATTTTAATTATGAGAATACAATAAATTTATTATCTAATAACTAAAAATATCTAATTAAGTATTGAATAATTATAAAAAGTTATAAATTCATTCACTTTTGAGTAACTTTAAAAAAAATAACTAAAGGTGTAAAATATGGAAAAAATTAAAATTGCAGTAGTTGGAATAGGAAACTGTGCAAGTTCATTAATCCAAGGATTGTATTATTATGCAGACAAAAACGAAGAAGATGTAGATGGGTTAATGCATTGGTCTATAGAAGGATATAAACCTTCTGATATTGAAGTAGTTGCAGCTATAGACATTGACAAAAGAAAAGTTGGAAAAGACGTAAGTGAAGCAATTTATGCAAAACCTAATTGTACAACCATTTTTTACCCAGATATGAAAGAAATGGGCGTAAAAGTATCAATGGGTCAAGTTCTTGATGGTGTTGCACCACACATGAGTAATTACAAAGAAGATGCAACTTTTGTTATTTCCGATGAAGCTGAAAAAAGCAAAGAAGAAATAGTTGAATTATTAAAAGAAAGTGGAGCAGAAATATTAGTTAATTATTTACCTGTGGGTTCAGAAAAGGCTGGAAAATTTTATGCTGATTGTGCCTTAGAAGCAGGTATTGCTTTCGTAAATTGTGTTCCAATATTTATTGTAAGTGACCCAGAATATGAATCCAAATTTAAAGAAGCCGGATTACCTTGTGTTGGTGACGATATTAAAGCACAGATAGGTGCAACAATAACACACAGAACATTAGCCAGTTTGTTCAAAGACAGAGGAGTCAGATTAGACAGAACTTACCAATTAAATACTGGTGGTAACACAGACTTCTTAAATATGCTTAATAGAGATAGATTAGCATCAAAAAGAGAATCAAAAACAGAAGCAGTTCAATCTGTATTAGCACACAGATTAGATGAGGATGATATCCACATTGGACCAAGTGATTACGTTGCATGGCAAAAAGATAACAAACTTTGTTTCTTACGTATGGAAGGTAGAACATTTGGTGATGTTCCAATGAACATTGAATTAAGATTAAGTGTTGAAGACAGTCCTAATAGTGCAGGATGTGTAATTGATGCAATAAGATGCTGTAAATTAGCATTAAATAGAGGAATTAGTGGTGCTCTTACTTCAATATCTTCTTACACCATGAAACACCCACCAATCCAATATCCTGATGATATTGCTCATGATAAAGTTGATGAATTTATAGAAGGAAAATTAGAAAGATAATAATATTATTTATTATTTTTCTAAACTATTTTTTATATATTAAAATTTTTAAAAAAAAGATATTAAGAAATTACTTATTTTTTATAACTTCTTTATGTTCATTATTGGGGATTATTTGCATTTTACTATCTTCATAAGTTATGTTTAATTCTTTTGCATCCATGACATAATGTAAACATATAGCTAAAGCAGCTACTTCTGAATGAGGTTGATTAGTAACACTTAAATTCCAATCTGCTAATTCATATACCTCCGTAGGTACTCTTGAACCACCAACGATAATTAATTTATCCTTACCGTTATCTCTTATTTTTGGAATGACTTCTTCAACATGTTTTCCATACATCGTTAAATGGATAATTTCATAACCATTTCTTTTATGTTCTTTAATGACGGGCAAATATTTTTCATTATATTCAACTTGGAAATCTCCACCCCAATTTTCAACCACACTTTCTACTGACTCTATAATATGTTTATCTCGTTCTCCACTTAAAATAACCTTATCTGCCCCAAAAGCTCTTGCAGTTAAACAAACATGTGTTGTAATTCTAGTATCTCTTCCAAGTCTATGATCTAATCTTAATACTGTTATCATTTTTATCTTCCCTTTACATTATAAAATTAAAAGCTATTATTAAAATAATTAAAGATACTACTCTTGCTATCTCATTTGAAGCTCCCATAATATCTCCAGTTACGCAACCAAATTTATTATCTGCCATATGTGCAAGGTATAATCCAGTACATACTGCTGCAATAATTGCACATACACCCGGCAAACCTAAAATTAAATATCCTATTAATGAATTTATGATAACCAATATTAATAAAATTTTAGGATTTATACCTGATTTTATTAAACGACCTATTCCTCTAGTATCATCTTTTCCAATAACCATAGAAGTAATCATACTAAATTTAGAAGCAAATTCCATCAATAATACTGTTTGAAGCAGATATTGTGAAGGTATAGATGATAGTGCTGCTAAAGTTAAACTGGCAACGATAAAAAATGTTGCTATTCCCCCAGTACCTACCACTGAATCTCGCATAACGGTTAATCTTTTTTCAGAATCTCCATGAACCATTAACCCATCACCCATATCCATAACACCATCAACATGATTAAATCCTGTAAACCATATTATAAATCCATAAATCAATACTGCTGTTAGCATAGTATTTAAATTTAAGAAAAAATGAGATATGTATGCCAATATAGCTCCAAAAACACCTATAAAGAGACCCACATATGGCCAAATAACAACACTACTAGCCATTTCTTCAATTGTCACCATACGATTTATAGGAATTCTTGTTGAAAAAGAAATTATTCCCAACAAACCATTTAATGTAGGGTGAACAATTGTTTTCGATTCATTATTATCATCATCTTGAATATCCATTTTATCACCTAATTTGAATTTTTGAAATATCCCAAATTACTAAAAGATTTCGTCAATGCTTCACCAACTAATTCTTTGACTTCATAAAATAATGAAATATCAAATGAAATTATCTTATCAGATTTTCCTTTACATGCAATGTAAATCATATTATAATAATTACCTAATTTATTTGATAAGTCATCTCTATTTATTGCATTAACTTGCCATGAAATTGTAGATATTGTTTCTGTTACTGTACGGTAAATATTTAATAACGTAATATTATCTAATTGAACATCAAGTAAAACTGTAATATTTGTAAAAAATTTATTTTCAAAAAACTCAACTGTACTAATTATACTTATTCCATTTCTTTCTACTAAAATACGTTCTAAATTTGGCTGATTATAATAATGATTATCAAATTCATCAATGTATTGAAAGTCAAAATTGTCTCTATTAGCCAGAACATATAACGGTTTATTACTTTTTATAATTATACCATTACCTCTTTTAGAAATAGTTACTCCATCCATATTTACCTTCAAACAGACCCTCCCCTAAATTTTTAATAAAGAATTTGAAAATATCCCTTAATTAAAAAAAAATTTAAAGTTTATTTAGTTAAATAAACTAAAATTGATTTTTAATAGCTTAAAGCTTTATTTTATTCTAATTATATTATATTTGAAGATTTTTATATAATTGTCTCTATAATTTCACTCAAAAAAGATTAAAAAAAATTATTATAAAAATGAAAATACAAATATTTATACAATAATTTTTATAGGAAGACAAAAATGGTTGTAGTAATAGATCCTCAAGTTTCAGGATTATCTGGAAATATGTTTATAGGTGCATTTGTTGATTTAGGTGCAGATAAAGAAAAAATCAAAGAAGTTATAATTAATTATGCTGAAGAATTTGGAGACATAAGCGTAAACATTGATAAAAAAACCAAATCGGGTGTAATGACTACATATGCAAATATTCAAACTCAAGATAATTCTGTAAGACATTTTGATGAGATAATAAACAAATTAGATGAAATTACAAGAAAAAAATATCCTGATGATGAAACTGTCATAAAAAGTGTTGAATTATCAAAAAATATATTTAAAACATTAGCGGATGCAGAATCAGAAGTTCATGGAAAAAGTTTAGAAGAATTACATTTTCATGAAGTAGGCTGTGCAGATGCTGTAGCAGATATTGTAGGTGCTTCTTATGCTTACCATCTATTAAAATTTGATAATGAAAAAATATATTCATTACCTGTTGCCACTGGAAATGGTACTGTTAATACCCAACATGGCATTCTTCCAGTACCTGCACCGGCCGTGATTAATATTCTAAAAAATGTACCTACTATAGGAGGACATGTTAATACAGAATTAGCAACCCCAACAGGTTGTGCCATATTAGTAAATATTACTGATGAATACACAACTTCAACACCAATATTAAAAAATAAAAGTATAGGATATGGTTCAGGTAAGAAAGATTTAGAAATATTAAATGCACTTAGAATTATCAAATCCGATGATATTTCTACAGAAAACACTGTTTCAATTCTTGAAACCAATATTGACACGTTAAGTGGGGAAATATTAGGAAATTTATTTGATAAATTGTTAAATGAAGGTGCTCGAGATGTATGTATTACTCCAACTATTATGAAAAAGAATCGTCCGGGACATATTGTTAAAGTAATATCTAAACAAGAAGATGCTGAACATTTAGTAAATACATTAATGGAAGAAACAGGAACTTTAGGTGTAAGAATTTTACCTTATGTTCATAGAGGCGTTGCTGTAAGAGAAAATGTTAAACATAAAATAAAAATTCTAAATAATATGGAGGATATACGTTTTAAAATTGGAGAACACGATGGAAAAATTATCAAATGTAATGCTGAGTATGATGATTTAAAAATAATTTCTGAAAAAACAAAGATACCTATTAAAGATTTAAAGGAATATGTTGAACAAGACTTTAAAATGAACTTAAGAAGTGACTCAAATGACTAAACCCAAAGGAATAAGTATTTTATCTGGCGGACTAGATTGTACTGTTGCAACAAGCATATACTCAAATGATTATGATTTAACTGCAATAACATTCAATTATGGACAACAAAGTTTAGATCAAGAAATTAAACATGCCAAATTAATTTGTAAAGAATTAAATATGAAGCACGTAATTATTGATCTACCCTGGCTAAAGGATATAAGTAATTCTAGTTTAACAAATGATGAAGAAATTCCAGTAATTGAAGAATCAGACTTAGATAATTATGATGTTGCTATAGAAACTGCAAAATCAGTATGGGTTCCTGCCAGGAATACTGTTTTTTGTAGTATTGCATTAGCTTACGCTGAAAGTATTAAAGCAGACATAATAATTGTCGGATGGGATTATGAAGAAGCTATTACATTCCCTGATAATTCAAAAGAGTATTTGAATGCATTTAATGAAACAATCAAATATGGTTCATTTGATAATATTGAAATTAAAGCACCTCTTATTGATATGAATAAAGTTGACATTGTAAAAAAAGGAGTAAATGTTAATGCCCCAATGCATTTAAGCTATTCTTGTTATATGGGTACAGAAGAACATTGTGGTACTTGTGAATCTTGTAAAAGAAGAAGAAGAGCATTTGTTCAAGCCAATATCGTTGACCATACAAACTACATAAAATGAGGGAAAGTATGAAAGAAATTGATTACGACGTAAAACATTTCAAAAAAACCTTGACTACAAAAGAATTCTTTGAAAAATTTTATAATTTTGAATTGGTTCAAGGATTTTGTAAGGAATGTCCACGTTATGACACTAATTATTCCTGTTCCCCTGTAGATATAGATATCAAAAAATTTGTTCTTGAATATGATTTTATAGATATTCACGTCACACAATTGTTTTTTGAACCAAAAGATTATGAGAAAGAGTATAGTTCTGATGAATTGAAAGAATTATTATATAATACTTTCTTTAAAGAAAAACAAAAGATTGTTAATAAAGTATTAGAGTCCGAAAAAGACTATTCGAAAGCAGAAAGTTTAACTGGACCATGTAATCATTGTGCAGAGAATTGTAAAGAATTATTTTCCAAATGTAAACATCCTGAAATTAGACGCTATTCATTAGCATCGATTGGAATGGATAGTAGAAAAATATTAAAAGATCTATTTGATATAGAACTGTTATTAATTAATGGAGTATTACCTAAATATTTAAATAATGTAACTTCCATTTTATACAAAAAATAAGAAAAAAAGATGGTTATTCTATAACCATTAAAACATCGTCTTTTTCAACGGTATCCCCTTCATTAATGAAGATTTCAGTTACTTTACCTGATTTATCAGCTTTTACATCATTTTCCATTTTCATAGCTTCAAGAACTGCAACTGTATCTCCTTCGTTAACGTTGTCCCCAACGCTTACTTTGAGTTTTACAATCATACCCTGCATAGCTGATGTTAAAGCACCTTCAACTGAAGGTTTAATTTGATGTGATGATGGTTCCATTTCCATGTAACCTGTCGGTAATATTTTAACACTAAATACTTCCCCATCAACTTCCACATCATAGGAATTTGGAATGTTTGATGCTGTGTATTCAACTTTAGGTTCTGGAATTTCTTCTGCAACTGCTTCTCCTTTAAGGAATTTTTCAGCTACTGTAGGATACATAGCATAAGTTAGAACATCTTCTTCTTTTTTTAGTAAATTTTCTTCTTCTAATTTAGCTCGAGCTTTTTCTAATTCAGGTTCTAATAAATCTGCAGGCCTACAAGTAATAGGTTCTTCATCACCAATTGCTTCTTTATATAATTCTTGATTAATTTCAGCAGGTGCTCTTCCATAATATCCTTTAAGATATTCTTTTACTTCTTTAGTTACATTTTTATATCTTTCACCCATTAATACATTCATAACAGATTGAACTCCAACAATCTGGCTGGTAGGAGTTACTAATGGAGGATATCCTAAATCTTTACGTACTTTCGGAATTTCTGCTAACACATCGTCATATTTGTCTATAGCATCTTGTTGTTTTAATTGGGATACTAAATTAGAAAGCATTCCACCAGGTACTTGGTAAATTAACACGTCAGTATCTACTGTGGATGCTAATGGATCAAAGAGTGCATGATACTTCTCATTTAAAGTTGAGAAATATTCTTTGATTTGTGATAATAATTTTAAATCAATTCCCGTATCATATGGAGTTGATTGTAAAGCTGCAACGACACTTTCTGTTGGTGGTTGGGCTGTTCCTCCAGAAAATGGAGATATTGCTGTATCTAAAATATCAACACCAGCATCAACAGCAGCCTGATAACTCATTAAAGTCATTCCACTAGTACAATGACTGTGTAAATTTACAGGTAATCCTATTTCATCTTTTAAAGCTGTAACCAAGTCAGTTGCAACTTGTGGAGAAATTAACCCTGCCATATCCTTGATGGTTATAGCATCACAGTCCATAGCAGCTAACTCTTTTGCAAAATCAACATATTTTTCTATGGTGTGTACTGGACTGATAGTGTAACTAATTGTTCCTTGTACATAAGCTCCTTGTTGTTTTGCTGTTTTAATAGACATTTCCATGTTTCTAGAATCATTTAATGCATCGAAGATTCTAAATACATCAACACCGTTTTCATATGATTTTTCAACAAACGCTTTTACAAAATCATCAGCGTAATGTTTATAACCAACTAAATTTTGTCCTCTTAATAACATTTGAAGTGGTGTTTTTGTAACGTGATCTTTGAATGTTCTTAATCTTTCCCAAGGATCTTCATTTAAAAAACGAATACATGAATCAAAAGTTGCTCCACCCCATGCTTCTAGAGAAAAGTATCCAACTTTATCCATATCTTCTAAAATTGGAACCATATCTTCTGTTCTCATCCTAGTAGCAATTAAAGATTGATGAGCATCACGTAATGCGGTTTCAATAATTTTTACTTTTGGCATAATGACACCTACTTTTTTTGTTTAATTGTAATATAAATAATTGTTAAAACGTAATTGAATAGGTAATTAATTAAATTATAATTCTTATTATTTTAAGAATAAGTAATAATTATCCATACTATTATATTCTATTTATCAGTTATGTTTAACCTAATATACAAAGGTTACTATTTTTAATAAATTTAATTTAAGAATTTAAATAGAAATAATTTAAAAAAAGTTTTTAATTTAAGAAAAAGTTAAAATATAAAAATAGTAAGAAAGATAATGTATTAGGAAAATTCTAATAACTATCTATTTTAATCTTTGACCTGTAACAGGTTTTTTGTTTTGCCAACTGTATCTTCTTAATCTTTTGGATCTTCCAAATCCACAAGAAGCACAGTATTTTTTATTTGGGTTGTATGCGTTTCTTCCACATCTTCTACATCTGATGTGATTCTTTTTATTACGTTTCCCAAATGATGGTGTTCCTTTCATTATATAACCTCCATAAACTGTGAAAAAATAAATGAATAAAATTAAACCTTTAAAAAAGGTAAAAACTAGAGAATAGAATAAATTCTATTCAAATAAGATACACGATCGAAATATATCTTTATTATACCTTAATCAATAAACAACAATCAGGTATTACTTTTTAATAAGGACGATTAATATTAATAGTTAAACTACTAAGTTGTCCTTTAAATAATTATCCTGGTGATATGTATACTATGTTATCTCCACGAACTAAAACTACTCCTAATCTACGAGTAGATTCTCCATTTTCTAGTTCTTCAGCATCATTTAGCACTAAATTCATGTGCATATCAAAACTTTGTAAAGCTCCTCTAAATTCTTTACCACCTTTAAGTTTGATAAGAACTTGAGAATTTAAAGCCTTTCCTAATGCATCTAATGGTCTAGATGTATTGTTATTATTTTTTTGATCGTTCACTATTAATCACCTTATCAATAATATATATTTTAATATGTTTTAGATTATATTTAAATGTATCTCAAAACTTAATTATTAAAAATAATTATTTATAATTAGATATATATTTTATATTAATATCTAATAAAAGTTGCTATCAATAATTATTACTTTAACTTAAATCAAATTAATAAAAAAAGAAAAAAATAGTTATTGAGAAAAAATTTAAGGAATTATATAGAAAATAAAGACAAAAATATAAAATAATACTTAAAAAATAATTTTGAGAGGATAAAAAATTGAAAATCAAAAAACGCTTTTTTTTAAAAAATAAAAAAGTTAAAGAAATAAAAAAAGAATTAGGAAACTTCCAAACCATTATTCCTAAAAAATCACAAGTTGAACTTGTTAAAATAGAAGATTATCCTGATATCTTATTAATAGATGGAAAACCATTATTAATGCAAATTGAAGGTAAAACAATACCCACTTTACATGCAATGATTAATGAAGATATACAAGAAAAATATGCTACTGTAGATATGGGTGCTATTAACTTCGTTATAAAAGGTGCTGACATAATGTCCCCAGGTATTGTTGATGCAGATGAAAATATTGAACCTGGAGATACAATAGTTATCATTGAAGAAACACATCACAAACCTTTAGCAATAGGAATCAGTTTAATTACTGGAAAAGAAATGGTTGATAATAATAAGGGTAAAGCTATTGAAAACTTGCATTATGTTGGAGATTCAATTTGGGAACTTAACTTATAGAGGATTATAAGATGAATAACATTAAACTAAAATATAGGTCAGGAAATGTGATTTCTGAAGACATACATCAAATAGGAATAATAGCTCTAGGATCACATAGAGAAAATCACGGAACGGCACTGCCCATAGATACAGATTCCAAAATAGCCGCAAATGTTGCTTTGAATGTTGCTACTAAAACCGGTGCAACCTTTTTGGGAATATTTTATGGCGCTACCGAATATGACTTTGTAAAACATGGAATTCATCTTAAAAAAGACGATTTAATAAATAATCAAATTATCCCCCAACTAATTAATGCCAAAGAATTATTGGGAATTTCAAAGGTTATAATTGTAAATGGTCATGGTGGTAATAATCTAATAATTAATGAAATTGATAAGATTTCCGAAAAAACAGGACTGAAAATAATTTTCAATAATTCAATTATAGAAAAAGAAGGACCTCATGCATGCACGGGCGAATTATCTATGGGAAAAGTGTTAGGATTCCTAGATGAAAGTAGAATAAAAGAACATGGAAATTTTATAAAAAACCCTGAAGTAGGTATGGTAGGCCTAAAATTAGCCCGTGAAAATGAACCAATAATTGATCGAGAAGCTAAGTTCATTGAAGAAAATGGCTTTAAAATTGATGAAAAATTTGGAAAACAATTACTTGATAATGCTGAAAAAAAAATTATTAATGATATTAAATCATTATTATAGTTAATTACCTTTTTCTATTTTTTTAATTAACCTTTTACATTCATTACTTGTTTTTTTATTATTAAATGCAATGCTTATTCTGGATATTGCTTCTAACATACGAATTATAGCATCTAACCATGTGAAAATATCACCAGGATATATGTGTATATCATAATTAGATATGAAATATTTGCTAATACTATTTGGATTCCAACCATTTAATCTTTGTTTAATTATCTTATCTGAAACATTTTTCTCCAAACATTTACAAAAAGGACTTTCCTTACATTCACAATTCATGAAGTCAATTTGAAATGTAATTAATTTCTCAGCAAATTGATCATCCAATTTAGCTAAAACATCACCCGATGTAATTATATCTCTATTAGAATCAGCAAACAATCTGGAACTAATGTTTGTTTTTAAAGCCGATGAAAGTCGACTTGATAATCTGTTACTGATGTATGCGTTTTCAAATGGTTCAAGATGTTCTACAATCAATAGAGGATTTTGTTTCAAATGTTTACGAATATATTCTGCTTTAGGTACTGTTAGGAATGATACTGAAGTTGCACGACCATATCTTGTTGGCAAATACCTGTTTGAGAAATCTTTATGTTCTTTGATTAATTTCTTATCTATCAATGTATTTATAACATCTTCAAAAACAATAGGTGATTCAATCTTAGAATATTTTTCTTCCAAATCATCAACATCTACGTTTTTAATTGCGGAAATATCAGCCAATACCTGTTCAATAGTGTCATCTTCATTGTACTCAACGTTGACATTATCAACATCACTATCTAATAAATCAATAGCTTTTTGTTCTTCTGATTCATTTTCAAATTCTTTACCTAACTCAGGTAACAAATATACTTTACCCATATCGTGGTAAGTAGGTCTTCCTGCACGTCCCAACATTTGTGAAAAATCATTATTTGTTAACCATTTATTTCCCATACGTAACGTTTCAAATAATACTTGTGAAGCTGGAAAGTCTACTCCAGCAGCTAATGCTGCTGTAGTAACAACTGTTGAAATTTTTTGATCGGCAAAGTCTTTTTCAATTTTAACCTTTTTTGAATAAGACAAACCCGCATGATAAGCTGCAGTTGAAATACCCTTTTTTTCCACTTGTTGAGCTATTGAATGAGTTTTCCTTCTGGAATTGGTGAAAATAATTGTTTGTCCTTTAAAACCTTTACTGGATTTAGATTCGAATTCTTTTTTAGCAAGTTTACCCAATAAATCTCTCTTTTCAAATTCGTTTTTTGTGAAGATTAAATGTCGTTCCAATGGAACGGGTCTTTCTTTATATTCCACCAATTTCATGCCAAATTCATCGGCAATTTGTTTAGAATTTTTAACTGTTGCAGATAAACCAATTAATTGTGATTTAGGAAATATTTCCAATAATCTTTTTAATAAACCATTTAATCTTGGACCTCTTTCTTCTTCATCCAACATATGTATTTCATCAATAACAACAGTTCCCACATTTTTTAATTGATGATGATTTCCAGAACGTAATAAAAAATCCAATCCTTCATATGTTGCAACCACAATATCTGCATTTTTAACAGATTTATTGGATATTGTTAATTCTCCTTTTGCTTTAACACGATTAGAACCAACTTTAATAGCAACATTTAATCCCAATGGTTTATATTGTTTTTTAAAGTCACGATATTTTTGGTTGGCTAATGCAACTAAAGGTGTTAAATAGATAAATTTTTGATGATTCATTGCTTTAGGTATACCCGCCAATTCTCCAACCAATGTTTTACCAGATGCTGTTGCAGAAACTACCAATAAGTTTTTATTATCCAGCAGACCTGCATTTAATGATAAAATTTGTATTGGTAATAAATGTTTTATCTTAGGAGATAAAATTTTCTTCAATTGTTTAGGTATTTTTAGTTGATTAATGGTAATCTTAGGATATTTAGTTTTCTTTACTTTTATTTTATCATAAATTGTTAAATCATCATGCTTTATTGGATTAAACTTAGGATCAAATACTTGTAATACTTTTTCAAGATTATTCGTTTTATCCAATAATTTCTTAAAACTAGAAAATGATTTTTCATCATATCCTCTTAAATGCATTATTCTTTTAATTTCTTTAAGAGCACACTTTTTACATATATATTCATCATATAATTTGTAAGAAGAAGATTTTTTTAATATAGTTATTTTCCCTTCGAAAGTACAGTGTCTACAAATATGAGTATACTGATAGGCTATGTTCAAAGAATTTAACATTGATTCAATATCCTCATCTTTAGTAGCTAACAAGACGCTTTGTTTTCTCAATATCTTTATAACTTCTTTAGGAGATTTTAAGGTCTCAATATTATCTTGTTGGATAATAAAACGATATGGCCTTATTTTTCCGTTATTTTCCTTGAGTTTAAAATAGCTATAGAATAAAGGTTCTCGTTCACTATTTAATGCACCTTTTGCTGGCCCTATAGGATATAATTCAACATTTTTTTTATTGCGTCTTAAGATTATCATGTTATCAATATCTGATTAAAAAATAATTCATCAATTATATTAATTAAATATTTGTAATAGCTTTTTTTAGTATTTTACTAACAAAACAAGAAATTTCAAAAAGTCTAATTTTTAAAATATTCTAAACCCATATCAATTTTTATTAAAAACATACAAGGAATGTTGAGTAATACATTAGAAAAAGATAATTAATTAGTACATCAAATATTATATACAATATATTTGTAAATAAAGTAAAGAAAAAATTTTATAATAATAAAGGATGTGAAATCTATGTATAATATGGGTGCATCAACAAAACCAGGCTATGATATAGCTAATAAAAGTAGAGAAATTATTAAATCACTAATTGATGAAGATACAAAAGATTTAACTTATGAAGAACGAGATATTGTGGAACGTGTAGTCCATTCAACAGCCGATCCGGAATATGCCAAATTAGTTAAAATATCACCAACATTTGTTGAAACAGCATTAAACTGCTTTGACAATAAAGAGGATATTCTTACTGATATTAACATGGTAAAATCAGGAATAACAAGATATGATGGAAAAGTAATGTGTTACATTAGAGATGAACGAGCTGTAAAATTAGCTAAAAAAGAAGAGATAACACGTTCCGCAGCAGCTATGAGAATTGCGGCTGAAGATGGTTTTAAAGGAGTTGTAGCGATTGGAAATGCACCTACAGCATTATTTGAAGTAATGAGATTAGTTGAAGAAGGTCAAATGGATGCTAAAGCTGTAGCTGGCGTACCAGTCGGATTTGTTGGAGCAGCAGATTCCAAAGAAGCATTATCCAAAACAAACATACCTTATGTAATTACCACAGGACCTAAAGGTGGAACACCTATTGCAGTAGCAGTTATTAATTCTTTATTGAATATTAGAAAAAAATAAAAGGAGAACATAAATTGAATTTCGATAAATCCAAAAAATTATATGAAGAATCTGTTAATTTCCTCCCAGGAGGAGTTGATTCACCAATAAGAGCATTTAAACCATATCCATTTTTTGTTGAAAAAGCAAAAGGTTCCAAATTATTTGATGTGGATGGAAATGAATATATTGATTATTGTTTAGGGTATGGTCCAATAATCTTTGGACATGCTAATGAAACAATTATAAAAGAATCAATAGAACAAATAGAATTAGGAACAGCTTATGGTGTTCCTTCAGAAAAAGAAATAATTCTTGCTAAGGAAGTAATTAATAGAGTACCTTGCGCTGAAATGGTTCGTTTTTGTAATTCAGGTACCGAAGCTACTATGAGTGCAATAAGATTAGCAAGAGGAGTTACTAAAAGAAATAAAATAATCAAATTTGAAGGAGCATATCATGGAGCTCATGATGCTGTGTTAGTTAAATCAGGTTCAGGTATGGCAGGTAAACCCGATTCTCCAGGAGTTCCTGAAGACGCTACTAAAAACACAATACTAGTACCTTTTAATGATAAAGAAGCAATGACTAAAATCATTAATGAAAACAAAAATGAAATTGCATGTGTTATCATTGAACCAATAATGGGTAATATTGGATGTGTACCTCCACGTGATGATTACCTTAAATTCTTAAGAGAAATTACTGAATCAAATAATATTTTATTAATATTCGATGAGGTAATCACAGGATTCAGATTAAGTAAAGGTGGAGCTCAAGAATATTATAACATAGTTCCAGATCTTGTAACATTTGGAAAAATATTGGGTGGAGGATTCCCTATTGGAGCTATTGCTGGTAAAAAAGAATACATAGAACAGTTTGCTCCAAGTGGCTCCATTTATCAAGCAGGTACTTTTAGTGGAAATCCAATGTCAATCAATGGTGGAATTGCAGCATTTAAAGTTTTAAATGATAAATTTTACAAAGATTTACATGACAAAGGAGAATACCTTAGAAATGGTATGTCCAACATATTAGATGACCTAAAATTAGATTTCCAAATTAATGGTGCTGAATCAATGACTCAAGTATATTTCACAGAGCATGAAGTCTATGATTATGAAACAGCAAAACTTTCAGATAGTGAAGGTTTCTTAAAATATTTCCATAAATTACTTGAAAACGGTGTATTTATTGCACCAAGTCAATTTGAATGTTGTTTCTTATCTGGTGAGCATTCAAAAGAAGACATCGATAAAACTTTAGAAGCTATGGAAATAGCATTTAAAGAATTATAACCTCCCTCCTTTTTTTATTTAATCTTCTTAAATAAATGATTATTTTAAACTCGCTTATATTTTTTTAGAAAATTTTTAATATCAATTAAAAGAAAAATATAATATTATAAAACTTTAATGAATTGGGTAAAAAAATGGAAATTGCAATTGGTCTAGGAGAAAATGAAGATGTTCTTAAAGCGATAGAATATTTTCCTTTTAAAATTCATTTAGCAAAAAATAATCAAGAATTACTTAATTATTTAAAAAATCCTAAAATAGATGGAGTAATTAGAGGTTCATTAGAATCAAACATAATTTTGGATTTAAAAAAGGAATATCCTGAGATATTTAGAGCATCATTGCTTGAAAAAGATGGCCATAAATTTCTATTGAGTCCTGTAGGAATTGATGAAGGAGATTCAACATCTTCCAAAATTACTATCGTTGAAGAATGCGCTAAAGCAATTAGTCTTCTTGGAGAAGAACCAAAAATCGCATTAATATCCGGCGGTAGAAAAAATGATAAAGGACGAAGCGAAAAAATTGACCAAAGTATTGAAACTTGTGAAAAAATTGAAAAGCTATTAAAAGACAGATATGATATTAAACATTATTATATTCTAATAGAAGAAGCAATCAAAGAACACGCAAATATAATTATAGCACCAGACGGAATTACAGGAAATCTTATATTCAGAAGTTTGGTTTTAGTAGCTGGAATGAAAAGTAACGGTGCATTAACGCTAAACCAACCGTATATTTTTATAGACACTTCACGTTCACAGAACACACAAGGTTATATCAACTCGATTAATTTAATGAAAAAACTTATAGAAAAAAATAGGGGTCCTTAAAATGATATTATTACAACCATTATATTCCGTTTATGAATGGTACATCTCTAAAAACTTAGAAAAAGATAAAATGCCAAAACATGTTGCAATAATCATGGACGGAAATAGACGTTATTCAAAAATGCAAGGAAATTTGAATGCGATTGAAGGGCATAAAAGAGGAGTTGATACTTTAGAAAATGTTTTAGAATGGTGTATTGATTTAGGAATTAATATTGTTACCGTATATGCATTTTCAACAGAAAACTTTAAACGCTCAGAAAAAGAAGTTGAAGATTTAATGAAACTATTTGTTGATAGTTTCCTCAGCATCAGTTCAAATAAAAAAATTCATAAAAATGAAGTAAGATTAAAAGCTGTGGGAAGATTAGATTTATTCCCAGAAGAGGTTAGAGATGCAATTAAAGATGCTGAAAAATCTACAGAAAAATATGATAAACGCTTAATCAACATTGCTATGGGATATGATGGTAGAGTAGAAATTGTAGATGCCTTCAAAAAAATCGCAGCTAAAGTAAAATCAGGTGAAATTAATCCGGAAGATATTGATGAAAATATGATTAATGAGAATTTATATACTGCAGGATTAGAAGATCCTAATTTAGTAATAAGAACTAGTGGTGAAGAACGTTTAAGTGGATTTTTATTATGGCAATCCTCATATTCGGAGTTATATTTCACTGATAGTTTATGGCCTGAACTCAGAAAAGTTGATTTTTTAAGAGCAATACGTTCATATACAAAAAGACAAAGAAGATTTGGTAAATAAGAGGAAGATATAATGATTGACTCACATTGTCATTTAAATTTTGTTGATTTTGATGAGAATAGGGATGAAATAATTAACAAATGTAAGAGCGAATTTAAATATATTGTAGATTGTGGAGCAAGTATAGAGGGTAATTTAAGATCATTAAAACTTAAAGAAAAATATGATGGATTTATTAAATCAACTATGGGTTACCATCCGGTATATGCTGGAAGAGATAATCAAGAAACTACACAAAAAACCATTGCTCAAATTATAGAAAATTTAGATAATATTCAAGCAATTGGTGAAATAGGTTTAGATTTTTCAGAAAAAAGATCAGAAGATGAACTTAAAAGACAACATGATAATTTTCATAAAATGTTGGAATTAGCTAGTGAATACAATATGCCAATTGTATTACATGTTCGTGAAGCTGAAAAACATGCACTTGATATAATTAAAGAATATCCCAACATACCTGATGTTATTTTCCATTGTTTTAGTGGAGGAAAATCTACGGCACTTGAAGCTGTTGATTGTGGATACTATATTTCATTTGCTACAAATGCTCTTTTTTCAAAAAAACATAAAAAAAATATTAAAGCTGTTCCCTTAGAAAATATGCTTACAGAAACAGATAGTCCTTATTTATCACCAATTAAGGGAGAACCAAATCAACCATCAAATATTAAAATGACTATTGAAAGAATTGAACGAACAAAACATATTGACTTTGAAGAAATTGAAAAGCAGACAGAAAAAAATGCTATACAAGTTTATAATTTATAGGTGACTTTTATGAGTCAAGATGAAATGTTAATGTTATATGTAGAAAAAAGAAAAGAATATGAAAAAAAAATTCAAAGTGATTTAGAAAAAATAGAAGATTCCGTAAAGGATTTAGCACAACCAGGCGACTATTTTAGTGTAAAAAGTGAAGATATTTTAATCACTATTAAAGCTGTAGAAATCAATGACAAAAAACATATAACTATTTCTACTGATACTAACAAACAGGAAATCCCATTTAATCAATTAACACTTACAGAACATCCTGATTTGATTCTTTGGATTATCCAAAACGATTCCTTGATTAAAGAAGGATTTAAAGAAGTGTTGATAAATGCTGTAAGAAATGGAGAAAACATTATTAACACACTTAAAGCATTGAAAGTTGATTATGAGTAGGTGTTAAATTGAAACCTTTTGTCTTATTAAATTCAGCAATGACTGTAGATGGTAAGATTGCTACAGAAAATAGTTCTATGCAAATATCCGGTGAACAAGATTTAATCCGGGTTCATGAACTTAGAAAAAAATATGATGCTATAATGGTTGGGATTAATACTGTAATCGTTGATAATCCCAAATTAACTATTCACAAAATTAAAGCACCAAAAAAAGATAATCCGATACGAATAATAATAGATAGCAAAGGTAGAACTCCCTCAGATGCATTAGTATTAAATAATGATGCAAAAACAATTATCATAGTTTCAAAAAAGGCACCTAAAAAAAATCTTGAAAAACTAGAAAAAAAATGTGATATTTTAGTTTGTGGAAATGAACAAGTAAACTTAAAAGAAGCTATGAGAAAATTATACCTCAAAGGTATTCATTCAATATTATTAGAGGGAGGTTCAACATTAAACTTCTCTATGTTTAAAGAAGGATTAATTGATGAAGTATCTATATGTATCGGTTCAAAAATATTAGGTGGTTCTACTTCAAAAACATTTGTTGATGGAGAAGGTTTTGAACCGGAAAATTGTGTAAAATTAGAGTTAAAAAATATTGAAAAAATAGACAATGATGTTGTATTATCATACAACGTTTTAAATTAAATTCATACTTTTTTTATAATAATCCATGTTTTTTAAGTATTTTTTCAGGATTATCTTTTAATATTTTAGGAATTTCTGAATCAGGAACTTCAGCTCCTTTAGCAATTCTTTCTGCTAATTCATAATCAATTAAATCCTCTGGTGCATGAGTATCAGTATCTAATACCAAATTTGCTCCTAATTCTAATCCTAATTTTGCTACATGCCCATTTCCTAGGCAATGACCTTTACGTGCACTGATTTCTAATGAAACATCATTATCAATAGCAATTTGTACTTCTTCTTCAGTAATTAATCCTGGATGACCTATAATATCAACTTCAGGACATTCTGCAGACATTCTGTTTGTACCTGGCCTTACTGGTTCAACTATTGTTTCTCCGTGAACAACAACTATCTCTGCACCATATTTTCTTGCTTTGTTTGCTAATTTATCAATTACTTCTATTGGTACATGAGTAATTTCTACACCAGGAATTAAATTAATATCCCAATTATCTCTAATATCATTAACTGCTTCTGCTATTTGTGATGCAACTTGTATATTTGATGCATCCACGTGATCAGTAATTGCTAATGCTTTATGTCCCAATACATCAGCACGTCTAGCAAGTTCTGAAGGTAATAATTCCCCATCACTAAATATACTATGGGTATGTAAATCTATTCTTAAATTTTCAGACATTGAATAATACTCCTAATATTATCATATTTATGTATATAATGTTATTTATGAAAAGAAAAATATAAATAGATATATGATTAACAAACTTAAAGTATTTGTTCCTGCACACATTACTGGCTTTTTTGAAATAATGACAAATGATGACCCTATCCTAAAAGGTTCAAAAGGTGCTGGAATAACATTAGATAAAGGTGTTATTACTGAAACAACTGTTGAAGAAGGTTCTGGAAAAATCATTATAAAATTAAATAATAAAAAAGATTCATTAAATACTATTAGCCCACAAGCAATTGATATTCTTAAGAATACTTTTAACTTGAATTTAAATAATTATGATATTACCATTAATCATGAAACCAGTTTACCTATTAGTGCAGGATTTGGAACTAGTGCCGGATTTGCTTTAGGAATTAGTTACACACTACCGAAATTATTAGGATTAAACATATCCTTTAATAAAGCCGGAGAAATAGCACATTTAACTGAAATATCAAAATCAAGTGGTCTTGGTGATGTAATTTCAGAAATGCATGGTGGTCTTGTTATTAGATTAAAAGAAGGTTCACCTATGATAGCTAAAATAGATAAAATTCCAATTACCCAACCAACATATGTGATTACAAAAACATTAAGTCCATTAAATACAAAAGACATCATTGACAATCCGGTTTATCAAAAAAGAATTAACTCCAGCGGAAACAAATTACTGAATATACTTCTTTCAAATCCAAGTATTGAAAATTTCATTAAATTATCAAGACAATTCTCAGAAAATGCAAAATTAATTAATCCCGAATTACAGGAAATATTGGAAATTATGGATGAAGAAAGCATTGGTTCATCAATGGCTATGTTAGGAAATACTGCTTTTTGTTTATCCAATACACCCGACATAAATATTGAAAATTGTATAACTACCAAAATAAATACTTCTGGAGTAAAATATATTATATAAAAAAAAGATTGAAGATTATGCTTTTTTAACATCTTCAATGGTATAAACTATACCTTTTTCTTCTAATTTGGAGATTATTCTATTAGTCATTTTTCCTACAGAAAATACTAAAACTCTTAAACCTTTTTCTGCAGCACTTGCTGTAGCAGAAGCTGTAGCAAATTCAAAATCGGGATAAACATTTAAATGATTTGTAATAGCTCTTGCACTTGTACCCAAAACTCCAATTCTATCAAATTCTTGTGAATAAATTTCATGAATTTTATCCATATCACATACTCTTGATCCACCTTCAGAAATTGGCGGAATTTTTACTATAACTACATCTTTAGGAACTAAATCTATTTCTCCACCTAAATTGATTAAAGTTACATCTTCACCTTCTAAAGCATCACTAAATACTTCCGCATAAGCTCCGGATTTATCTTCAGTATCTGCATATAAGATACCATCATCCATATTTAACCATACTTGCTCTCCCTGATGTAAATCTTCAGCAGCAATTGCAGGCCAAATAGATTTGTAACCATTCATAGTATTTAATACCATGTCAGAGTAAGCTTTAAGATTAATTGCCTCTGTTTTGACTTTATCAATACCATATTTTGTAATTTTATATCTAAAATTTGAACTACCTGTTTCAACATAACCCTCTTTAACCAAAGTTTTAATGTTTTCTGAAACTGCTTGAACGGTAATTCCTAATTCATCTGCTATATCTTTCTGTTTAAGATGTGGTTCCTGTTGAGCTATTTTTGCTAATATCTGGAATTTAGTGAATTCACCTTTATTCTTAAAAATTCTCATTCTTCTGCACCTATCTAGTTATAATTCGATGTGTAATAAATTTGATTATTACTAATTTATATATTTTTGATTTTATTTAAACTTTTATAGAACAAAACAAGTTGGAAATTATTAAACAAGGTATTATTACTTAATAATAAAAATCAATAAAGTAATATTGATTTATACAATGTTTACTGAATTATTTAATAAATTTATAAATTTTCCCATATTTTCTTCAGGAATATAAGCACCACATGCTACACTATGTCCTCCACCAGAACCTCCACACTTTTCTGAAATATCTCTAACAATATTTCCAAAGTGTATTCCTTCATAACCCAATAATTTAGAACATCTTAATGATACTTTATAACCGGGTTCATCAGAATCTATATGAGTATAACCAACTATTGGTTTTTGCCAGTCATAATTACTTAATAACATTCCAGCAATAGTTCCAACAACACTAGGTTTAATTCCGCTTCCATCAAAATATTGAATATTTTCCAATATTTCCACATTGTTTGATTCCTGTATTTTTGATAAATTTTGAGCTAAATAAGCCCTATGCTCTTTTACTAATCCTTCCAATTCATTTGATATTTCGAATCTATTTCCTTTGATAACTTCCATACCCAACTCATGTCTTCCATTTCGACCACAAGCATTAATTACAGTACTATATTCACTTGCATCTTTAAAGGAAGTATAATCATCTTCGAAAGTAAATTCATATGATTCACCCGAAATTAATTTAGGCACATATTTCACATATTTATCAGGAACTGCTCTTGTCATCATCTTTAACAATTCAGTAAAAAGTCTACTTTTCTCATCCATGTTCAAATCACATAAATAACGTACACTACCTAAATCATTTTTCACAGGAATATCCAAATTTTCTAAAAAATGAATACATTCATTTCTATTATTAGTCAAAGGTAAATTAATATCACCAAAGTAAGACAATGCCACAAATAAAGGTCTGGTATGTCTACCATACAATAATAAGTCATTTACATAATCTACACAACCAACTTCTGTAGAATCATTTAAAATTTCCCTATTTAAACCTCTAAGTTTTCCAGTCATACTATTCTGCATATCTCCAACAGCACTTAAAATACCCATCCAACTTAAGTCATAGAAATGAAATGTTTTAGCTAAAAAATATGATAATCCTCCCCCTGAAATAGTATAGGAACCATCCAATCCATAATAATTAGGATTTATTTCAATTAAGTCACCTTTTAACTCTGTTCCTAATTTTCGTATAGGCGGATGATGATCTAAAACTATTACAGAAGAATTTGAATTATTACATAAATTAGCAATATTTTGTCCTGCACCTAAATCAGAAATAATAGTTAAATCAGTTTCAGTATCTAAAGATTCAACTTCATTAATTTCAACAAAGTTCACTGTGTGATCTATTTCCAATTTATCAAGTATAGAAGATAATATGCTACCTGCAGTAATTCCATCACAATCAGTGTGTGTAAAAATAGTTACATCTTCAGCATCCAATATTTTATCTTTTGCTTTATTCAATAACAAGTCCATATGATTTCTAGATTCTTCTATATTATTAATATTCGAACTCATAAAAAGCCCCTTAAAAAAGAAAAAAAAATTAATTAGAGACACGATTAATTTTAATCGTATTTGAAATCTTACGTAACAACTCTAATTTTGTTTCATATTCGTGTGTAACAACTACCCGTCCAGATTTTTCCCACCAAGAACCTGGGAAAGATTTATCGTGTTCAACAGTATATTGTAATTTTAATCTGCGTAAAGCTTGACTGATTTCACGAATTTTTGGTTCATCCACTGATTCTTCAAGAGATAATCTTCGTCCTTCTTTACGTGAATGATTTGAATTAATATATACTGGCCATACTATAGTTTCCATGTTTTTTTCACCATCAAATATTTTGTAATAATATTTCAATCATGTCTTTAACTGTATATCTATTTGCTTCAATCGCAGGAATATCATATTGTTTTAATGCTTTACCCGTTATAGGACCAATAGAAGCAACTATTACATCAGAACGTAACTTATCTAAAAATTCATCATATTTTTCATTACAATTTTCATTAATGACTTTTAATAAATTATGAACCGTCAATGGACTGGTAAATGTGATTATATCAATTTCATCATTTAAAATATCATCCATTAATTTTATGATTTTGGTTTTATCTTTAGGAATACTTGAAGTATAAGCTTCAGCAACCGTTACGACAGCACCATATTCTTCTAATCCTTTAGGTAAAACATCTCTTGCACTTAAAGTACGAGGTAAAGCCACTTTTTTTCCATCCAAATCAATTGACGCAAATGATTCTAAAAGTCCTTCTGCTGTAAAATCTTTAGGTATTAAATCAGGAGTTTCATCAAATTTCTTTAATATTTCTTCTGTTTTAACACCAATTACTGCTATTTTTGAAGGGATTGGATTTTTTCCATATACACTGAAAAATGATTTAACCCCGGCAGGAGAAGTAAATACTATCCAATCATATTCACCTATATTTTCAACTATATAGAGTAACTCTTTTGATTTTACAATTTGCAATTCCAATGTTGGAACTATTATTGGTTGTCCATTATTTTCACGAATTATATTAGCTAAAGATTCTGAACGTTCAACAGGTCTTGTAACAACAATTTTTTTATTTTTAAAACCTTCAGATGACATTATTCAAATTTACTCCTTAATTCTTCACACTCTAAGTAAATATTAACAACTTCTCCAATAATAACTAATGCCGGAGGTTTAATTTGTTTTTCCGTAATGTTTGCCAAAGTACCTGTTATAACTTTTTGATTAGGTAAAGTACCATTTTCAATTACTGCTACTGGAGTATCTGGTGATTTATATTTTAATATTTTTGGAACATATTTTTTAAGTAATCCAACACCCATAAATACTACTATTGTATCGGCAGTATAATCCCAGTTAACTTGTTTTTCTGTTTTTTGTGGATCTTCATGTCCAGTAACTAAAGTTAAACTAGTTGCAATTGCACGATGAGTTAATGGTAATCCAATACCTGTTGCTGAACCTATAGCTGAGTTTATACCAGAAACAAATTCAACATCAATTCCTTCTTTAAGAAGAGCTAATTCTTCTTCTCCACCACGACCAAATATAAATGGATCTCCACCTTTAAGTCGTACTACTTTATCATATTTTTTACCTTGTTCAACCAATAATTCATTTATTTCTGGTTGTTTTCTATAATGTTCCCCTGCTCTTTTTCCAACATATATCCTTTCTGCATCATCAGGAGCATAATCTAATAAAACATCATTTGCAAGGCTATCATATAATACTACTTCAGCTTCTTTTAAGATTTTAACTGCTTTAACTGTTATTAAATCAGGATCACCCGGTCCTGCACCAATCATATACACGGTCATTCATATCATCTCTATTAGTTTTTGATTTCAATATTAATATATATAGTTTTAATTAGTATTAAAATTGATTTAATAATAAATTATTATAATAAAAAGTATTTATTTAAAATATTTTAAAAAAAAAAGATAGAAAATTAATCTAAAAAACTTTCAAAGAATTTTAAACCATCTTTAGAACGTAATAAGTCCTCAACTGCTCTTTCAGGGTGAGGCATTACTGCAACTACATTACCTTCTTTATTACATACACCAGTAATTGCATCTAAAGAACCATTTGGATTTCCATCATTAAATGTTAAAACTATTTGATCATCATCATATAATTCTTCTAAATTATCTGTATAATATCTACCTTCTTTATGTGCAATAGGTAAATCAATAATATCTCCCTTTTTGTACAATTTAGTAAAAGGTGTTCTATTAGTTTTAACTTCTAATTTTTTACTTTTACAAATAAATTTTGCATTTTCATTTTCTATAAATACACCAGGCACTAAATCTATTTCACCAAGAATTTGTGCACCATTACATATTCCCAGAACAGGATTATTCTCTTTTGCAAATTCTTTAATTGCGGAAATAATTGGTGTAATACCGGCAATTGAACCAGCCCTTAAATAATCCCCATATGAAAAACCACCAGGAATAATTACTACATCCATTTTAGATAAATCAGTTTCATTCCAGTAAATATAATTAGGGTTTGCACCTACCAAGTTAACTGCATATTCTATGTCCCTATCACAGTTTGTACCTGGAAATCTAATAATACCTACATTAACATCAGATACATCTGTCAATCTTATTCCTCACATATATTTATTTCATAATCATGAATAACTGGATTACATAATAATTTTTGACACATTTCATCAACTTGTGATAAAGCTTCATCTTTAGAATCAGCATTTAAAGTAAATTGAATTATGTTAATTGTTTTAGTATTATTTACTTCAAAATTAAGTAAAGATAATGCTTTTTCAATTGTTGATGCTTCCGGATTTAACATTCCTTTTTTTAAACTAGTTTTTACTTCAACATTATAATTCATAATTAATCCTTCCCACTGTAACATTATATTTGTTCTACATTCCATTTTTCTTTTTCATCATCAGATAATACTAAATTGACTACTTTAAGGTAAGCATCGACTACTCCTTCTTCACCTTTTCTATAAATATCCTTATCAAAATTTTCATAAGTTTCAGAATCCCATAATCTTGTAGTATCTGGACTTATTTCATCACCAAGAATAATATTTCCTTCTGAATCTTTACCAAATTCTAGTTTGAAATCTACTAATATAATTCCTCTTTCAATTAAATAATCTGATAAGATTTTATTAATTTTCAAAGTAATTTCTCTAATTTCATCAAGTTCTTCTTGAGTAGCTATGCCCAAAGCTTTAATAATACTATCATTAAGCATAGGATCATGATACTCATCATTTTTATAATCAAATTGTAATACTGGAGGTTCCAATTTTTGTTTATCTTCAAACGGATATTTTCTCAATAAACTCCCAGTTGCAATATTTCTACAAATTACTTCCAAAGGAATCATTTCGAGAGATTTAGTTCTCATTTCATCAGAAGATAATAATTCAATGTATTGTGTAGCAATACCATTTTCTTCTAAAACTTTAAATAATTTTGCTGAGATTAAAACATTACAGAATCCTTTTTTGCTAAGGGTATCTTTCTTTTCACCGTCCCCAGCAGTAATGTCATCTCTAAATTTAATGATTACTTCATTTTCATTTTCAGATTTGTAAATGTCTTTAGCTTTACCTGCATAAAGTAATTCTCTATTAACGTCACTCATATTAAATTCCACAAAAATTTTTTGAAAGATATAATTAAACAATAATATTGATATCTTTTTTTAGTTAATATTATCTTTGTAAATAATAAGTATTATAATATATGAATTAAATAATATATAACAGTATTATAAAAGAAAAAATAAATCTCTAAATTATAAATAGGTGATTAAATAATGTGTGGAATTGTCGGTTGCATCCTAAATAAAGAAGTAGCTCCTACCATAATTGATTCAATAAAGAAATTAGAGTATCGAGGATATGACTCTGTAGGTATTGCTACTGTTACGGACAAAATTAATGTTAAAAAAGGTAGTGGAAAAATTAAAGAAGTGGATGATGAAATTCACCTCGAAGATATTGATGGAAAAATAGGTATTGCACATGTAAGATGGGCTACCCATGGAAATCCAACAAAAGAAAATGCCCACCCACATTGTAGTTGTGACAATAAAATAAGTGTTGTGCATAATGGAATCATAGAAAATTACAAAGAATTACGATTAGAACTACAACAAGAAGGACATACCTTTAAATCAGAAACTGATACTGAAATTATTCCTCATTTAATTGAAAAATACATGAACGAAGGAAATGATTTACTTAAATCCACACAACTCACAATAAACAGATTAATAGGTTCATATGCTTTAGCTGTGATATGTACCGAGGAACCAGATAAAATAATCGGTGCAAGAAAAGAAAGTCCTCTAATTGTTGGTGTATCAGATCATGGAAATTTTTTAGCATCAGATGTTCCAGCCATTTTGAATGAAACAAGAAATGTAATATACTTAGAAGATAACGAAATTATCCAATTAGAAAAAGATAATGTTATAATTATGGATAAAAACTTAAATCCAATAGAAAAAGAAATTGTCGAAATTGATTGGGATCCTGAAATGGCTGAAAAAGGAGGTTTCGACCATTTCATGCTAAAAGAAATATATGAAGAACCACAAGTGATTAAAGACACATTATCTGAATCACCAAAAATCAAGGAAATTGTTAGTAAATTTAAAAACTTCAATAGAATATGTTTTGTAGCATGTGGAACCAGTTATCACGCTTCATTAATTGGAGAATACTTAATTGAAACACAATTACATATCCCTACAGAAGTAATTTTAGCAAGTGAATTCGAATATTTCCAAAACACATTAGATGACCATACATTAGTAATATTTATAACTCAATCCGGTGAAACTGCAGATACTATAAATGCATTGAAAGTTGCTAAACAAGTGTCAGAAACTCTTGCAATAGTAAATGTTGTAGGTAGTTCCATTACAAGAGAAGCCCACCACGTTATTTATACAAGAGCGGGACCAGAAATTGGAGTAGCTGCTACAAAAACTTATATTAGCCAGTTAATTTGTATATATTTATTAGTAGCTCATCTTAGTGAAAACGAAGAACTTATCGAAAGATTATATACAATTCCGAAACTTACTGAAGAATCCATTGAACGTGAAGAAGATATTAAAGTAATTGCTAAAAAATATAAAACTGCAAAAGATTTCTTCTATATTGGAAGAGGATTCAATTATCCAACTGCATTAGAAGGCGCATTAAAACTTAAAGAAATCACATACATACATGCAGAAGGATATCCTGCAGGAGAATTAAAACATGGTCCATTAGCATTAATTGAAGATGGAATACCTGTTGTAGGATTACTCCCACCAGGACCAAGTTATTCAAAAACTTTCAATAACCTTCAAGAAATCAGAGCAAGAGGAGCTCATATGATTATATTAGGTTCAGAGGAAGATACGAAAATAGATGATGTGCATGATAAAATAGTATTTAATCAAATAGTTGATGAATTAATTGCACCTTTAATCTACATTATCGATTTACAATTACTATCTTATCATATAAGTGTAGAAAAAGATATTGATCCGGATAAACCAAAAAATTTAGCAAAGTCAGTTACAGTTGTATAATTACTATAATGTGATAGAATGAAAAAAAGTTCTTATGGAGGAATAGTTGTTATTCTCTTTGTAAGTATTCTTGCTTTATGTTGTGGAGCAATATGTGGAATGAACAACATAGGTGAAGATTTCAGCAGACAGATTATTCCAACATCAGTTAGTACTCCAGTAGATGTTATTCAAGTCATTGATGAAAAAGATTTTGAAGCTAAGGATATTACTATTAAACTATATATTCCAAAACCGGTTGTAAAAACCAACAATACAACCACTAATAATACAAATACTACCAATACTTCTTCAAATTATACTAATAATACATCTGTATACAATAGAACAAATAGTACATAATTTGTTTAACCTCCCCAAAAATTATATTTTTTTTAGGAAAGATTACATGTTTAAAATAAAAATTACACCCAATATTGGAGATACCGATGCTTTAAGACACATTAATCCCAATATTATACCAGTCTGGTTTGAAACTGGAAGAACAGAATTATATAATATTTTTAATCCAACCCATGAATTAACATACAAAAAATGGAACTTATTATTAGTTCATATGGATTTTAATTTTATCAAACAATTATATTTTGGATATAATGTGGAAATTAGGACTTATTTAATCAAAATTGGTAAAAGTTCAATTACAATACAACAAGAAGTATGGCAAAACGGAATTTTAAGAGTAACCGGAAAATCCATATTGTTATACTATGATTATATTAAACAAGAAAATAAATTTATTTCAGAAAACATTAGAAATCAATTGAAAAAACATTTAATAACTCTTGAAGAAATTGAAGAAAATAATAAAATAGAAATGAAAAATAATAAAAATAGAAACAAGTATGATTTTATAGAATAAAATAAAATCACATTTGATTTCCCATGATAAAATTCATGATATCCTCAGAAGAAGATCTGTTAACAATGGATAAATAAGGATCATCAGATTTACGTTTAATTATTAAAATATCAGATACATTTCCTTCTTTAATACTAATATCTTTACCCAATATTTTAAATCCATTAATTGTAGCCATTTTTAATATATCATAAGCAGTTATTTTATTTTTATATGATCCCCGTACTGCTTTTAATGTATATTCCATTTCCCTAAACATATCCGGTTGATTAAACATTACATTATCAGTTCCCAATGCAACATCTATATCATTTTCCACATATGCACTAACAGGTGGAATACCTACTGATAACATACCATTTGATCTAGGACATGCAACAACAACAGGACTCGTCGCTTCCAACAATTCCAAATCTTGCAAAATTGGATGAGTGGCGTGAACTATAGTGGTAAATCCGGCTTTTAATGCACGTTCTATTTCTGTTTGATTGGTTAATTGTACAGATTGTTCTTGAAGTTCATAATATTCTGCCACATGAATAACAGCTAATTTATCTTCTTGGTTACAAACTTCTGCAATTTGTAGCATTATTTCAGAATCCACATCCTGTACTCCACTTAATCCTATTCCATCACAATGCTGCAACAATTCCCTTGTTATTAACCTAGCTTCCTCAGGAGTTGTAGATGGATCATAATATTTATCACTTCTTCCAAGAATACATGCATTTATTGGTAAATCAAATATTGCTTGTTTTAATAAATTTATTCCTTTAATTCCACCTTCCCTAAAGTCAATAAAAGTACTTGTTCCAGAATATAACATTTCTTTAGCTGTTTCATGCATTGCATTAATTATTTCAGCATCAGAAGCTTTGGCTAATATTTTATGTTTCAACCCATGAGGTGGTTCTACCAGTTCTTTGATTGATAAACCATCCCCCACATCTCTAGATATAGAGTCACCTATATGAATATGTGCATTTATAAAAGCGGGTAACACTATACAGTTTGTAGCATCAATTATTTCACCATCTTCATCATTAGGTGATAATTTAATTATCCTTCCTTCATCATTTATTATAACATTAGTTTCTACTGGTTTTAAAGTATGTCCAGTTAAAACTAAACCATTCTTAATAGTTATCATATGGAAAATCATCTCAAAAAAAAGTTATAAAAGGAGGTTAAAAATTCGAATTGTTATTCTGCATATTCATTTAATGATTTAACAGTTAATTCACCATTACTTGCTTCTTCAATAGCTTTTAAAACAGCATTTGCTGCAGCAATAGTGGTCACATAAGGAATACCTAATTCTACTGCCAATCTTCTAATAATATATCCATCATCAGCTGATTGTTTTCCACTAGGAGTGTTGATTAAGAATGCCACTTCACCATTAAGCATTGCATCCCTGATATTTGGAGAACCTTGACTTACTTTTCTAATTACTTCAATGTCAACATCCGGAGCTGCTTCTGCAGTACCTTTGGTTGCAATTAAATCAAATCCTAATTCTTTAGCCTTTTTAGCTATTGGTGCAATTTTTGGTTTATCCAAGTCACGAACACTTAAAAATATTTTACCTTCTGTAGGTAAATTGTTACTTGCAGATAATTGTGATTTATAATATGCTAAACCGAAGTTTTTATCTATACCCATTGTTTCTCCAGTGGATTTCATTTCAGGTCCTAATACTGAATCAGAATCTGGGATTTTAAGGAATGGGAATACTGATTCTTTAACTGCCACGTGTTTAATATCTGCATAATTTACTAAATCAAAGTCTGAAAGTTTTGAGCCTAACATTATTTTTGAAGCTATTTTTGCTATTGGTATACCAATTGATTTACTTACAAATGGAACTGTACGACTTGCTCTTGGGTTTGCTTCAATAATGTATAATTTTGGTTCCGGATCAACTTTTATTGCATATTGTATGTTAATTAAACCAATAACGCCTAATCTCAAAGCTAATTTCTTAGTATATTCTTCAACCTGATCTATAATTTCCTGAGATACTGATTGTGGTGGGATTACACATGCAGAGTCACCAGAGTGAATACCAGCTTCTTCAATATGTTCCATTATTCCACAAACATATACATCTTCTCCATCACATAATGCATCCACATCTAATTCAATGGAATCTTCTAAGAACTTGTCAACAAGGATAGGATGTTCTTTAGAAACTTTTACAGCTTCTTTCATATATTCCTCTAATTCACTGTCATCATAAACAATTTCCATTGCACGTCCACCAAGAACATAAGATGGTCTTACTAAAACAGGGAACCCAATGGAATGAGCTGCATCCCTTGCTTCATCAAAAGAATTTGCAATTCCATAATCTGCTTGTGGAATTCCTAGTTCATTTAGTACTTCTGTGAATTGTTCTCTGTCTTCAACCATGTCAATACTTTCAAATGGAGTTCCAAGGATTTTTACTCCCGCATTATTAAGACTTTCTGCTAAGTTAATGGAAGTTTGACCACCAAATTGAACAATAACACCATCTGGTTTTTCTTGTTCTAACACTGCTAATACATCTTCTTTAGTTAAAGGTTCAAAATACAATCTATCTGAAATGTCATAATCAGTACTTACTGTTTCGGGGTTATTGTTTATAAGTATTGTTTCAACATTTTCATCTTTTAGAGCTAAAGCAGCATGTACACAACAGTAATCAAACTCTATTCCTTGACCAATTCTTATAGGTCCTGCACCGAGCACTGCAATTTTTTTATTATCTGAAGTTTTCATATCAGATGGAGAATCATATGTTCCATAATAATATGGTGTTTTTGCTTCAAATTCTGCTGCACAAGTATCTACCATTTTGTATTCTGGAATAATATTTAAATCATGACGAGCTTTTGAAACTTCATCTTCTGTTAAATCCAATAACTGACCTAGACGTTTATCAGAGAAACCAAATTGTTTAATTTTTCTAAACATTTTTGGATCTTTTAAAATATCTACGCCTTGTTTTTGAATCTCTTCTTCACAATCAACAATACTTTTGATTTTATTTAAGAAGAATGGACTTATTTTAGTAATATCTGCTAATTCTTGAATATCTCTACCATCTTTAATTGCTGAATAAACATAGAATAATCTTTGATCAGTAGCATGTTCTAAGTAATAATCAGTATATTCAACATATTCAAAAGCATCCTGATCTATGTCTAAAGAGCGTATAGCTTTTTGTAAAGATTCCTCAATTGTTCTACCAATAGACATTACTTCACCAGTAGATTGCATTTGTACACCTAATTCTCCAGAACTAGTTTTGAATTTATCAAATGGCCATCTAGGTACCTTTGCAATTACATAATCAACTGCTGGTTCAAATGATGCTGGTGTTTCTTTAGTAATATCATTTCTAATTTCATCCAATGTCATACCTAATGCGATTTTTGAGGATACTTTAGCAATAGAATAACCTGTTGCTTTACTTGCTAATGCACTACTTCTACTTACACGAGGGTTTACTTCGATAACTTTGTATTCTCTAGTTTCAGGATGTAAAGCAAATTGTATGTTACATCCACCTTGAATACCTAATGCTTTAATAATTTTTATTGAAGCATTTCTTAACTTTTGATTATCCTCATCGGACAAAGTTTGAGTTGGAGCCACTACTATACTTTCCCCAGTGTGAATTCCCATTGCATCAACATTTTCCATGTTACAAACAATTATACATGAATCATTTTTATCACGCATTACTTCGTATTCAATTTCTTGCCATCCAAGTACTGATTCATCAATTAATACCTGATCATTGAAACTCATGTCTAATCCGTGAATAACAATTTCTTCAAATTCTTTTTTATTGTTTGCAATACCTCCACCTGTACCACCAAGAGTAAATCCAGGTCTAACAATAACAGGATAACCTATATCCTCTACTGCTTCAAAAGCTTCTTCTAATGAATTTACTGCATGACATTTTGGAATAGGTTCATTTAATCTATCCATAAATTCTGCAAATAAATCCCTATCTTCTACATCTTTAATTGTTTGAATTGGAGAACCTAAAACTTTAATTCCGTCAAGTGCACCGATTTTATCCAAATCAACCGCAATGTTTAAACCAGTCTGTCCACCCATAGTAGGTAAAATCGCATCGACTTGCTCTTTTTCAATAATTTTTGCAACAATTTCTGCAGTTAATGGTTCAACATATACTTTATCCGCAGTTTCTATATCAGTTTGGATAGTTGCAGGGTTACTGTTTACTAGAACAGTTTCTATATTTTCTTCACGTAAAGATTTACATGCTTGTGAACCGGAATAGTCAAACTCTGCTGCTTGTCCAATTTGAATAGGTCCTGATCCAATAATTAATACTTTTTTAATATTTTCATCCTTTGGCATTTTTTTAACTCCTAAAAAAAATAGTTTTAACCTTTATTCCCCTTATATTCTTTAATTGTGTTTACAAAATTGTCAAAGAATACTTTAGAATCATGTGGTCCTGGCCCAGCTTCTGGGTGATATTGAATACAAGAAATAGGTAATGTTTTATGTTTAATAGCTTCAGGTGTTCCATCGTTTAAATTGATTTGTGTAATTTCTAAATCAGTGTCATCAATAGTATTTTCATCAATAGAAAAACTGTGGTTTTGTGATGTCATGTATACTCTACCAGTTTTTAAATCTTTAACTGGTTGATTTGAGCCCCTATGTCCAAATTTCATCTTGAAAATCTTTGCTCCAAATGTCAAAGCAATAATTTGTTGTCCTAAACAAATTCCTGCAATAGGCATTTTTTGTGAAACTTCTTTTATTGTATCCTGAATTATTTCTACATTTTCCGGATTTCCCGGACCACTTGAAACCAATACACCATCAACATCCATATCAAATATTTCCTGTGCACTTGTTGTAGCTGGCACTAATGTAACTCCAACACCTTGTGCTATTAAATGGTCAGTGATATTCTTTTTAACACCACAATCCAATACAGCAACATTATATTCTTTTCTTTCTTGAAGAACTTTTGGTTCTTTTACTGTTACTTTTTCAACAAGATTCATATCTTCAAGACGTGGCTGTTCCTCTAAGATTTTTAGTAATTCTTCATCACTAATATCTGCATTAGCTACAACTGCTTTCATTGACCCTAATTCTCTGATTTTTAAAGTTAATGCTCTTGTATCTATACCACTTATTCCAGGAACATCATTTTCTTCTAAAAATTCAGATAATGTTTTTTCAGATTTTGGATGACAAGGTTCGTTACAAACTTGTCTAACAACATATGCTTCAGCTTTAATATCTTCAGATTGATACCAATCAGAAGATACACCATAATTTCCTTCTAATGGATATGTTGACATTAATATTTGACCTTTAAAAGACGGATCTGTTAATGCAGCAACATAACCTGTCATTGAGGTTGAAAACACAATTTCTCCAGCTTTAATGGTTTCAGCTCCGAAACCTTCACCTTCTAAAATTGTTCCATCTTCCAACGCTAATTTTGCAGTTCTTATCATTTTTTAACCCCGATTGATTTTTTAATAAGATACTGTTAATAATGTATCAGCATCAATTTTTCTTAATAATTGTGAATGAACTATAAAAATATTTTAAAATCAAAAAATTTACATTATACTGTCTAATAATATTTTATTTTTAAAAAAAAAATCTATATGATAAACAATCATGACATAAAAGCATGACTATTTGTAAATTAATTTATAAAAATTAATATACTATTTTTTAAATGATAAAACAATTATTAAACGATATTCTAAAAAATTTTTTTAAAATATTATACTTGTTCATTTCTAATATTAATATATAGTACCTAATACTAAAAAAAAGTTACGGAAAAAAAAGATAATATTTAATTATTTTCAGATTTTGTATAGTTCATTATTATAGCAGTTTCCCCATCACCATAATAATTATCTTCTTCCCTAATTTTAACAAAACCATGTTTTAGATAGAAATTTATAGCAGAAGTATTTGATTTTCTAACTTCCAATCCAATTATGTTGATATTGTTTGATAAAAAGACTTTAATTGTTTTTTCTAACAATAAAGAACCTACATGCATATTCCTATAATTAGAATTTACAGCAATTGCAATAATATGGCCTATTCCTCCACGAATCCAAAAAATAATGTAACCAACAACCCGTTTACCAATTTCTGCTACTGCAAAACCTGCACCACTTTCGTATAGTTGCAATAATATATCTACAGGATATGGATCAGAAAATGCTTCATATTCAATTGCCAAAACATCATCAATATCGGATAATCGGAAATCCCTAATAATCATATTATTCCCTTAAAATAATAAAACATTATATCATATTATATATTTTTTAAAATTAATAACTTTTTAGAAAAAAAAATCATTATTAAGAAGGAATACAAAAATAAAATCAAGATGATAATAAATAAAACTAGATATTTCTGTGATATTTATGAGTAGTATTTGGTCAAATTTTACAGAGTATATTGTAAATAATTATAAATATAGCAAAAAAATTGTTGAAGTAGGTGTTGGAAAGATTCTTGAACCAAGTGATATCCTTAAAGAAAAACTACCTAATACTGAAATAAATCTTGTTGATATTTATCCTTCAAGTAATACAATTATTAAAGACGACATAACCAATCCAACAGACTCAATATATGAACATGCAAATTTAATATATTCCATAAGACCACCCGAAGAATTACAAAAAGATATTGTAAATTTAGGATTGAAATACAACGCAGATATTATTATAAAACCATTATTTAGTGAAGAAATAAATTATAATCTTCAAACAAAGTTAAAACTAGTTAATTACAAGAGACATGCTTTTTATGTTTACAAAAGAGTAGATTAGAATGAATTGGGAAAAAGAAGAGATATCTTCAATATTAAAAGAATTAAATACTTCAAGTACTGGATTAACTACCAAAGAAGCAGAAAACAGAATTCAAATCTATGGTAAAAATGCATTAGAAGAAAAAGAAAAAGAAAGCGAAGTAAAAAAATTCCTAATGCAGTTTACAGAGCCATTAACAGTACTGTTAATTATTGCAGGTGTAATATCCTTACTAATAAATGACATTATTGATGCAGGAGTAATATTTTTTGTTGTTATACTGAATGCAATTCTTGGATATCGTCAAGAAAATAAAGCTGAAAATGCTATGGAAAAACTTAAATCAATGACTTCCAAATCAACTATAGTTTTAAGAGATTCTAAAAAAGAAGAATTGGATGTTGAAAACTTAACCATAGGGGACGTTGTAATCCTCGAGGAAGGAGACAATATTCCTGCAGATTTAAGGTTAATTGAAACATATAATCTTAAAATAGATGAATCTTCTTTAACTGGAGAATCATTACCTGTGACAAAAACACATGCTGTTGATAATGAAGATAAACATGATAATATTGCATTTATGAACACAGGAGTTTCCAAAGGAAGAGCAAAAGGAGTTGTAGTTAATATAGGTATGCAGACAGAAATTGGTAAAATTGCATCAATGATTCAAGAAGAAGATAAAGATAAAACTCCACTTGAAAAAAAAATTGAAACTCTTAGTAAAACCCTGAGTATATTCTCAGTAATAATATGTATACTTATATTTATATTGGAATTATTCCAGGGAATTCCGGCTGCAAATACGTTCATGACAGCAGTAAGTTTAGCTGTTGCAGCAATACCTGAAGGTTTACCTGCAATTCTTACATTAACATTAGCATTAGGTATGCAGAAAATGGCAGGAAACAAGGCAATTATAAGAAAGTTACTTGCTGTTGAAACTCTTGGTTCATGCAGTGTAATCTGTACTGATAAAACCGGAACTTTAACTCTAAACAAATTAACTGTTACAGATGAATATATTACTGATAATGAAATGACAACCAGCATAGCCTGTCTTTGTAACAATGCAAAAATAACCAAAGATAAACGATTAGGTGATGCTACTGATATTTCAATACTGGAGTATGCGATAAAAAATGAAGTTGACATAGAAAACAACAGATTACATGAAATACCCTTAGACAGTAATCGAAAACGTATGACAACCATAAATTTAATAAATAACGAGGAGTACGTTCTGGTAAAGGGTGCGCCGGAAATATTAATAAAAAAGTGCAAATATGTTAGTTATGATGGAATAATTAAAGAGTTAACAGATGAGGACATTAATATTATTAATAATAATGTTGTCAACTTTACAAATAATGCACTTCGTGTAATTATGTTTGCTTATAAAAAAGTAGATGATTATCAAAAATATACTTTAAATGACTTGGAAGAAAATTTGATTTTTACTGGTATTGTTGGGATGATGGATCCTCCAAGAGAAGGTGTAAAAGAATCCATAGAAACATGTCATAATGCAGGCATCACTGTGAAGATGATAACAGGAGATCATAAAAATACTGCATCAGCAATTGCTGCAAAAGTGGGAATATCCAACCCAAATGATGTGTTAACTGGAAAAGAAATGAATTTATTATCCGATGATGAATTCAAAAAGTTAGTAAATAATATAAATGTTTTTGCAAGAGTATTTCCCGAACAAAAAGTACGTATTGTAAAAGCTTTAAAAGCAAATAACGAAACTGTATCAATGACGGGTGATGGGGTAAATGATGCTCCTGCACTAACTGCAGCAAATATCGGAGTTAGTATGGGTTCCGGTACTGACGTAGCAAAAGAATCAAGTGATATGATTTTGGAAGATGATAACTTTTCTACAATAATCTATGCAATTAAAGAAGGAAGAACCATATATTCCAATATCAAACGTTTCATAAAATTTCAATTGTCTACTAATATTGCAGCAATATTGACCATATTGGCTTCTTCGATAATGGTATTGCCTTTACCATTTAATCCTGTACAGCTATTGTGGATAAATATTATAATGGATGGTCCACCTGCACAATCATTAGGTGTAGAAGCTTCAGACAAGAATATTATGAAAATAGAACCTAGTGATGAAAACATTTTATCGTTAGATAACTTATTACACATAACACTGATAGGATTAGTTATGGCTATAGGAACACTTGGATTATATATTTATGAATTAAATCAAGGTTCCTCACAATTATTGGCAAGTAGTTGTGCGTTTACTGTGTTTGTTATGTACCAATTATTCAATGTGTTTAACTGTAGATCACAAAGTGATGTAAGAAACAATACTTTACTAATAGCCGTATTTGCTTCATTTATACTTCAATTGTGTGCTGTTTACATCCCATTACTTCAGAACATTTTCCATACTACGGCCATTCCATTAAATTCATGGGTCTTGATAATTATCATTTCATTTACAATTTTTATTGCTGAAAGAATTATCCGAAAATTCGAGAATGCAATAATATAATTCTTTTTTTCATTTTTTTAATATTGTTTTTTAAATTTAATATTAACCATACTATATTTTTCAAAATGATTTTATCATTACAAAAAAAAGTATTAATTTTATTAAATAGAAAAGTAAATAAATAAAAGAATTTAACCATAATGTTTTGGAGGATAATAAATGAGATATATTGTGATGTCTGGTACATCTGATGCAACAAAAGTTATTGAATTTTTAAGCCAAGATGAAAATAATTACATTTTAGCTACCACAGTTACAGACTATGGTGGAAAAATAGCAGAATCTGCAGGCGCAACTGAAGTTATTACACATGCATTGAAAAAAGAAGATTTTGTAGAATTGATTCATGAAAAAAATATTGATACATTAATTGATGCTACCCACCCATTTGCAGCTGTGGCAACTGAAACCGCAATTGAAAGTAGTGAAAAAGCAGGTATCAATTACATACGTTACGAAAGAGCTTCAACTATTCTTCCAGAATCTGAACTTATTTATAAAGTAAATTCATTCGAAGAAGGAGCTATTAAATCTAAAGAATTAATTGATAAAAATGACGGAAAATTAATGCACCTTGCAGGAGTATTAAACTTAAATAAAATAACAGAAGTTGTTGGTCCAGAAAATGTTGTCCCTCGTGTTCTTCCAAATATTTTTAGTATTACAAAAACTCAGGACACCGGAGTACCTGCAGCCAATATTGTTGCTATGCAAGGAACTTACTCCAAAGAATTTAATATGGCCATAATGAAAGAATATAACATTAAAGCAATTATCACTAAAGAAAGTGGTGAAAGCGGTGGCGCTGAAAATAAGATAAATGCTGCTCTAGAATTAGGAATACCTGTTGTTTTAATTACAAGACCTAAAGTTGAAAAATTGAATAATCATATTATGGTTAGATCTATTAAAGAACTTAAAGAAATAATTTAAAAATAAATAATTTTTTTGAATTGGGGTTTATAATAAATAGCCTCAGTTCGCCCATCATTCATCATCATATCAGAGCTCATAGGGTTCATCATTGGCTATTTTTTAAAAAGTTAGAGATGTATCAATTAATGATACATTACTCCGGCTTCTTTTTCATTTGTATTTTTATTTTTGTTTAAAACTTTATCTAATGCATCTTCAAAGTTTTTAGCAGATACACTGTAATTGTCTTCACGAATAGCAAACATACCTGCTTCCGTACAAATTGATTTTAAATCTGCTCCTGAAGCATTCTTTGCATTTGCAGCTATAATACTTAAGTCTACATCTGAATCCAATGTCATGTTTTTAGTATGGATTTTTAGAATTTCAAGTTTACCCTCTTCATCAGGGAATGGTACTTCTATAATTCTATCAAATCTTCCAGGACGTATTAAAGCAGGATCCAAAATATCCGGCCTATTCGTAGCAGCTATAATACCTACATTTCCTCTAGATTCAAAACCATCCATTTCTGCTAATAATTGCATGAGTGTTCTTTGAACTTCTCTGTCACCACTAGTTGAACCTTGTAATCTTTTTGCTGCTATTGCATCAATTTCATCTATAAATATTATTGCTGGAGATTTTTCTTTTGCTAATTCAAATACTCCACGTACTAACCGTGAACCTTCTCCAATATATTTTTTAACAAATTCTGATGCTACTATTTTTATAAAAGTTGCATTGGTTTCATGTGCTACTGCCTTAGCAAGTAAAGTTTTACCCGTTCCAGGTGGTCCATAAAACAATACTCCTTTTGGTGGTGTAATACCAACTTTTTCAAAGATATCTGGATTTTTAAGAGGAAGTTCTACTGTTTCTATAGTTTCTCTTATTTGTTCTTTTAATCCACCTATTTTATCATAAGATATGTCTGGTGCTTCATCTATTTCCATTCCAGATACTAATGGATCTTTTTCTGAAGTTAATATATCAACAATACTGAATGTTTGTTGATTTAATGCTACTCTAGAACCAATTTCAACCCTATCTGCATCTTTATCTGCATATTTTAATAAAAATGAAGGTCCAGTAGTACTTTTAACAACAACTTGGTTATCTTCCAATATTTCAGAAATTGTTGCTAATACTAATGGTGGTGTTCTAAATCGACTAATTTCACTTTTTAATGATTTAACTTCACGATCTAACCTTAAATTTTCATTTTCTAATAACACTTTATCTTTTTCTAATTTTCTTACTTCCCAGGTTAAATTTCGTTCAATTGTCTCATGTTTATCCAATAAATTAGATAATTCTAAATCTTTTTCATCTTGGATATTAGTATCAAATCCTGATTCTTGCATCAAGTACCCTCCTTTTAAATTGAATCTTTAAACTTTAAATCAGATTAACAAATTTTCTAACTTTTTGTTTTTTTAATATAATTATTCCTACATTAATAGTTTAAGAATTCATCATTATTAAATTATTTGTAAAAAATGTATCAAATAAATGAATTTGAAATTTTATATACAAAAAAGATATTTTAACTAAAAAACAGAATATTATATAATAAATCAATTAAGTGAATAAAATGAACTGTGAAATATGTGGAAGCGAAATTAAAGGAGAACCTTATAAAACTAAAATTGATAATTCCATAATGGTTACTTGTAAAGAATGTTCTCGATATGGTAAAGTTCAAAGTAAACCACAACCAACAAACAAACGAACACCAAAAGGAAAAAATAATAATAACCGTAACAATTACAACAACAGACCGAAAAATCAAGCATATTCAAGAAAAACAAAAGAAGAAGAATATGAATTAGTAGAAGACTATGCAAAAATTATTAGACAAAAACGTGAAATAAAAGGTCTGACACAAAAACAACTTGGAGAACAAATGTACGAAAGAGAATCAGTTATCCATAAAATTGAAAATGGAAAAATGGTTCCAGATGAAAAAATAGCTAAAAAACTTGAAAAAATTCTCAACATATCAATAATAGAAAAAACGGATAGTGATGAAAGAGAATTCCAAGATGTTAGACGGTTTAAAGAAGCAACAATTGGAGATATAGCTAGAATAAAAAGAAAATAAAAGTATATAACTATTTTTTATCTTTTTTCTTTTTTGAAGAATAATAACCATCAAATACTTTTGCTTTATTAAATTCTTTTAATAAATCATCATATTCCGGATATTCTTCACTAATCACTATAACATGTGCCGGAGGATGAGTTTTTTTAATATTTAAAATACTAACTGTTGTATCCTCTTTAACTTGAACTAAAACAGGGACTTTAATATCATCACGTGGTTTTTGTTTTATAACTCTTTTTGTAACATCGTAAACTTTATCCGATGAGATTAATTTTGGTTTACCTACAATGTTTAATTTTGCATGTCTTTCTAAATCAGCTAAAACATTTAAAGCTTTTTTCTTATTCATTGCTCTTATTAAAATTAATGCCATAAATAAACTCCTAAAAAATAAATAAAAAAAAGATAGAAGATTATCGTCTTCTAAAGAATGATTTAATCAAAGTACTTCTAAATAATGCTAATAATATTAACAATATTCCTATAATTGTTTGTACATTTCCTAATACATCAAATATTTGTGAATTTATAGGTAAATTCCATGCGGGTGATGTTCTTCCATTAGCTGCAGGTGTGAAATATACCCCTACTGCCCTAATATTTTCTTTAACATTTAAATCAGATGTATCTATATGTTCAACACCAACTAAAGTACCACTATCAATCGCTCTGTTAATTGATCTTGTAATTGCAACAGGATCATAACCATTTCTGGTAACTGATGCAGACACTATATCAGCAGTTGCTTCAGACAATCCTCTTTTATCAGAACCATATACAGACACAGATGGATGATCTCCAGTAACTGTAATTGTATTTTTAAGTGCATCATAAGCATAGATTGTTGTTAATGGACTTCCATCTACAGGAGACACTTGGTAGTTATTTGCTTCAGGGAAACCAATACTCCACCCAGTATTACTTACTTTACTGTAAGGTTTATCCATTTCATACCCAACATCATTTAATTGTTCAGGTGTAAACATATCCCCAGTAGTAACACCAGAAACTAGGTTCACTGCACCCCCACCGTGATTTTCTCCAGAATCTTTTGCAACTTCCTCAAATGCTTTAGCCACAATAGTTGTTGCAGGATATCCATCCCTAATCATTTTACCTATATTCATAGCTGTTTGTAATCTTACTCTATCAGCGGTTCCAGATTTAGGGTTTCCTTCAGAATTACGAAGGTGAATAATTGCACCTCTTGTACCAGCAGGTACAGAAACTACACCACCAGCTGCTGGTTGGATTTTGATTGCGCTACTACTGTCAACTGTAACCACATATACTTGGAAATCCCCACCTACTGAAATACCTTCCGTAGGATTAACTGCCATTAGACGTATACCCTCAAAGTTTTGTGCAACACTTACTATCTGTTGAAGTGAAGCGTTTGCTTGAAGTTGTGTTAAAGCTGTGATAATTGCAGCAATACGTACATCAGATGTACCTTCACCCCCAGACAATATAGCTGTTTTGTGTTCTTGAGAAAATATGAACGTTGATTGAAACATATTTGATGCAAAGGATTGACTTCCTGCAGCACATCCATTAGGATCTTTTCCTGTAGGATCAGTAATAACTGCAACGTTCATTGTTGCTGAAGCTACTGAAGAGAATAACATTATAATTAGCAAGAAAACGGATATTTTTGCAATTTTTGAATGATTATTCATTTTACCACCAATTATGTTTCTGTATTAGCGGCAGCTGTATGAGATGCTGTCGCATTGTTAACATTATTAACTTTTATTACGGAAAAATCTTCAACAACATTTACTACTACATTACCAGTATTTGAATCTACTTGAATATCAACAACATTTATCGGAGCAATCGATGTTCCAGGAATTGTTGATCTTTTTACTAATTGTTCCGCATTTTTAATTGCATCTGACAGCAATAACTGTCGTTGAGAAGTAATTAAAGTATTCCCTTTTATATAACTACCATCCCTAAATCCAGCTGCTGCCACATTTGATTTAATTGAAGAGAGAGGTACTATATCATTACCTTTAACCATTACCCCTGCTATAGGAACACCATCTTCCACACTATCAGATGATGCAAATGCAATATAGGTCATTGCACGACCGGATAAAATTAAAATAAATGCTAAAATCAAAATGATTAAAGTATCTCTCCTAACTTTTATAAACAATATTTCACCCCTATTAAAAGCATTATTAAAAAACTAATTTTTGTATAATTTTTTAATTTAACTACACTTTGTTTATAGTAGATAATTATTAAATAATAATTATATTTTTTATTTTATAAGTAGATAATGCAAAATTTTAAAAAATAACAGAACCTAAAAAGATTCTGTTAAAAAAAAAAATTATGGATAAATTACTCCAAATCATATTTTTCAATTAAAATATCTTTATATTTGAAGGCTGCTTCACCAGTACATATTATTAAATCAGCATCAATTTCTAAAGATTTATTAAATCCCGATAATACTTGTTCAACGGTAGCTCCCAAAGTACCTTGTTTTTCATCAGTAGGCATATTTTCAGGTAATATTATTTTATCAACAAATAACCCTTTTTCCAATGCTTCTTTAGCACATAAATAAGCATTATATGAAGCAGGAACTATATAATCGGAATAATCTGCTGAACAATTCAATATTTCCATATCTCCAACCATACCCGATTCAGAAGAAGTTGTAATAACATTGACAATAATTCCATATATATTTTTTAATTCTTTTAAAACTGTAGTAATACCTGCAGGATTATGTGCATAATCAATCATTATCTCTTTATCACCAATAACCCCAATATTTTGCATTCTACCATTTACGCCACCGAATTTTAAGAGGGATTTTTTAATATCATCAAATGACATTCCCAAGACTTGGTTAGCAACAATAATTGCACCAAGAGAATTATAAATATTATGTAATCCTTTAAGTTTAAGTTTAAAATCAAATTTTCCATCTTTACAAACTAAAGTAAACTGATCATGTTCATCATTAATATTAGTTGCAAGATAATCAGGTTGTGAATAAGATACTCCGCAAACACAATTATATTTACCAACGCCTGCTATAAACTCACAAACTTCTACATCATTACCACAAAAACACTGTTTGACTGATTTTCTAAATGATTTAGCATCTATACCAAAAGTTATTAAATTTCCAACATAATTTAATTCTTTAAGTAATGACATGATTGTTGGATCATCACTATTTACAATAAGAGTCTTATTTTTAAGTAATTCTACAAATTCACCTTTGACTTTTGCATAATTTAAAAAGTCATGACTATTTGTAAGATGATCTTCTGTAATATTAGTTATTAAACCAACATCTGCTTTACAATTTGTGATTAATCTGTTTAAACTTCCTTCAAAACCAAATGTTCCTGTTTCTAAAATGCTTAAATCACCATTTAAACGTGCCTGTAACGGAGGAATATCTGCAAGATTACCTTGCATATTTGCTAAATTATGTTCACATGGTTTTAATCCATTATCCGAAGCCAAATGTTTTAATAAAGTTGTAGTAGTTGTTTTTCCATTTGTACCAGTAATACAAATTACTGGATGTGCTGGTTCAAATAATTTAAAAATATCTTCAACAGTTAATATTGGAACACCTAATTCTTGAACTTTATTGAATAAATTAGATTTTGATTCTATTAACTGTGTTGGCATAATTATATAGTCTGATGAAGAAATAAAATCTTCAGGCATTTCACCATAATAAATTTCCATATTTGGATAATCATTTAATGAACTACCAAAACGACAATTATCTTTATCCACCATATCAGTAGCTTGAACTTTATATCCATGATCCATTAAAATTCTGGCAATTAAATTACCATTAACTCCACAAACACCAATAACGCCAAATACAGAATTTTCCTTAATATCAGTTATTTGCATATCGTTTACAACCCTCATTTAATCCGTTGATTAATTTTTCTTTAACTTCATTATAAGAAGTAGTTCCTCCGATACCTAAATGAACTATGTAATCACCAGGTTTAGCATATTTCATTGCCAATTCAGCTGCTTCATCAACAGTACAAACTGCTAATTTTATTACATCATCATTTTCAATAGCATTTAAAAGACCTAATGCAGAATCCATATGTAATTCACCAGTTATTTCAACAAATCCTGTTGCAATAACCATATTTGCATAATCTCCAACAGTCCTACCACTTTCAGTATTATCTCGGATAGTTGTTGAATCAACACAACCAAATACAACAATTATATTTTCATCTTTAATAAAATCTAAAGCCTGTCTAATAGATAATTCAGAACAAGAGGAATCAAAGTAAGCTTCAACACCATTAAAAGTACCTAAATGTTCCATTCTTCCACTTACTCCAGTGAATAAAGCTAATCCTTCTTTTATAATATCCCATGAAATTCCATATTCCAAACATACAGAGATAGCTGCTGTTAAATTTGCATAATTATAAGAAGCAACAGTATCAATATTTATATCTGTTTTTTCAAAAGGATTTTCACCAACTACTTTGAAAATATAATTACCTTTATCATATGAAGCTAAATATTTAGGAGAGTATTTGTTTTTGTCAGCATCCTTATTATTATTTTCAAAATCAAAGTAAATAGTATCTTCTCTTTTGTATGTTAGTAAATCAGCACATTGAATATTTGCAACTAACTTATCACACATATCTAAAATCAAAGATTTTCTATCTATATATCTTTGCATTGAACCATCGAATTCACTTAAATGTTCTTGATGAAGATTTGTAATAACACCCATTTTCAATTGTACATCACTTAATAAACCTAAAGTTCCATGAGGTAATTCTAATATTGCTAAATCTGCACCTTTATATTCACCTCGAACAATATCATCAACTATTGCTTCACTTACCAAATTCCATTTCATAGACGAACATTGGTATACTTTATACCCTGCTTTTTTGAAAATATGTGTTATCATAGTTGTTGTGGTAGTTTTACCATATGACCCAGTTATACCTATTTTATCCATATCGATAATAGTGTTAATCAAATCACTTATTGTTTTACTGGTGACAATTGTAATATCATTTTCTTTAATTTGTTCATAAATTGGTGCTGTTTCAGGTATTGTTGGAGCAAGATATATTGCTTCATATTCAGAAATATTAGGATTATCAACACCCAAATTTAATTTAACACCTTCGCTTTTAAGAACATCCAACATATCCTGACGTATTTCAGTAAATTCTTCATATTTTTTTGAATCGGCTATTGTTACATCAACACCCTGATGATTTAATAATCTAGCAACAGGTCGTCCCGCATTTCCGGCACCTATCACAATACAATTTTTAAATTTCAACAAAAACAACTCCTTATTTTATCAAAAAATTTATTAAGTATCAATATATAATATCTTAGTTACATATCTTTTTTTTATAAATAATATATTTTTCTAACTGTAATTATTACTTAAAAATAGTGTTTAACAGAAAATATAGAAAGAATAAGAAATATTTCTAATATTATTTTGTTTTGTTAAAATTAAAGAAAAATAAAAATAAATAAGGCGGTTAAATTATATCATTTTGTTCTAATAGATTTCTTGCAGGATCCATACCTTGTGCACCCAACAATAATATGACATCGGATTCATTTGCATGATTAAATGTTGAGATTAATGATTCTTCTAATGTATCATATAATTCATATGAAATAGAATTTTCTTTTAAAACATTGGTAAATACTCTTAATTCAGAATCAGTTACTGTATTAAGATGATTTACTACATCAGTACTGGTTGTTAATATTAATGAATAATTTTCACGGTTAGCCAATACTTCAACAAGAGATTCGGCTATTTCCTCATTAATATCATCCCCCCGACTTCCACGAATAGCATCAATAACATAAAGATGTTCTCCCAATTTAGCGCCATTTTCAATCGTTAAATGAATTCCTGAAGGATTATGTGCAAAATCATCTATAATAACCGGATTTTCTCTAAGTTTTATGAATCGTCTTGCCAATGGTTTATAATTTTTTAAAGAAGAAATTACATCATATTTATTTAATTCTTTATATTCGCAAACTGCTATTGCGGCCATAATATCCTGAATAAAATGATAAGAAGTAAACGGTAAATCATCATATTTAATATACAATTTATCTTTAGAGAATATTCCAACATTTTCTTTATAAGAAATATCCAATAAATTTGAAGAATCGTAATCTCCAAAGTACATTACTTTTACATTTGAATTATTTTCAACAATTTCTGACATTTTTTTAATATTTTGATCTTCATTATTCAAAACAAGTAATGTATCTTTATTTTGTTTTGTTAAAGCCCTAGCAGCCCCTCCAATTTCATATAATAATTCATCAAAGGATTCTACTAAATTCATATGATCAAAAGAAGCATTAGTAATTACTGCTACATCAGCACCTAATGCATTAATCATTTGACAAGAATGATTTTTCATTAATTTATCATCCCATCCTTGGACTTCAGAGACTTCTAAAGCAATTATTTCAATATCCCCATTATTATTATAAAATTCAGTTAGTTCATCAGATACCCTTGGATCTATTAAAGTATTCCCCTCAGATTCCGCATCAGTATTTGTATATGTATTAAATCCCAAATCTGAAAAAATAGTAAAAAGAAGATGAGTTGTAGTGGATTTACCATTCGTACCTGTTACAGACATCTTAAATGCATCTTTAGCATATTTATTGACGGAAGTGTTTAATGCAAAAGCAGTTGCATATTCAATATGATCCGTAACTATTAATGGCAAATTCAATTCTTTTGCAACATCTATCGAATTTCCTTGCGGATTTTGTGTAATTAAACAAGATATTCCCTTATCATGGGCAATTTGAATACCTTTTTCATTAATCCAATGTCTTATAACAATATCATTTTTAGATGCTTTGTTAAGAAAAGTAAAATTACCCTTTAATTCGATATTTGAACCATATAACTTTCCTTCAACCTTTTTTGACAAATCCAATGTGTTGATATTACTCATTTTATTTCCTCAATAATTAAATCAAATTATTCCAAATAATAATAAAGCGATTATTGAAACAACTAATGTAACGCCCCAATATAACAATATGATTTTTTGTTCTGACATTCCATGATAATTTAATGTATGATGTAACGGTTCGACAGGTAATGTAATTATATGTGCCCTATGCAATAAACTAATTATTACTGAAATGATAGGAACTGCTAACGCAATAATTGAGAAAATTAAAGAATTTCCTAATAATGCTGCCACCATATAACCTGTACCTAATGCATAAGATCCTGTATCCCCCATAAATATTTTTGCAGGATAATGATTTAAAACTAAAAATCCAACACATGCCCCAGCAAGTACCACAAATGGTAATGATGCAACGGAACCCGTTATTGCACCACAATAAAGTGCTGATGCTACAGAAGCAATTGCAATAATTCCTGCTGCTAAACCATCCATACCATCTATTAGATTAACTGCATTAATTGAACCAATAATTGCTAAAATTGCTAAAGGAATCATCAAAATACCAATTTCAAAACCACTAATATTAGTTGATAAAACTCCAGGAACAATCAAGAAACATGCTAATATAAATTGAGTAAATAATTTATATGTTTCAGAAGTTTCTGTTTTAATAGGGATTTCATCAATTAATTCCAATTTATGATCCTTTTCTACAATTTTTGCATAATCTTTTTTAGCTTGAGGTGAAGCAACTCTAGCTTCTTCACCAGGTTGTAAAGATAACAATCCTATTTTAACTGGTTCATCACCATTGTTTCTTACAACTTTTTGATATTCTTTAACTTTAAATCCCAGTAAATCATCAAACATACCAAAAATACCGGCAACAAACATCATAATTACCATTATATGCAAATAACTGACAGCATTCCAGGTAAACGTTACCAAAGCCATTAATGCAACACCAATTAATATTCCAAAACCACCCATCGTTGGTGTTCCACTTTTTTGCCTATGTTCTGATACAATAGGATTATCTCTAATATCTGCCAATAACAATTCTCGTCTAACTACTGCAGTAAATAATGCAGTAACCACAATCGTTATTATAAAGATTAATACATCCATTTGGCCAATCATATTTTTAACCCCCTAAAGTTAAAAAACTATAAATTTATATTAATTATTTATTTAATTCAAGATTAAAATAAGTAACTACTCTGAAAAAACTATACTTTAAATGAGATTAGAAAAATAATCCAAGATAATTTTAAGGAAAATATCACAATTTTCTTAATCCAAATATAATCCTAAATTGTATTTGATTGACTATACGTTGCATTTAGTTTCATATACTCATCTAATCAAAATATTGCAAATAAATATTAAAAATAATAAATCATCATTAATAATTTAAAAATAGGACTATTAAAAAAAGTTAATAAAAATAAGTCAGAAGATTGAGTACTTGACAAAATTATTTTTGATAGAAAAAAAGTATTACTCCCTTTGGGATAATCCTTTTAATCTTATAAAAATAATGATTGTCTTTGCAAAATCAAACTAACAATTATTACAAAATAATTATGACATAATCATAATTTTTTTCTAAATTGTTTAAATGGGCTTAATTTTACTTGGAGCGTACTGGACCCACTTATACAGTCGTTCAACATGGAATTTCTGCTTACATTTACGTATAATATTGGCGGCAGCATTTACATCGGCATTGATAAGTTTTCCTTTACTTGTTTTGTATAGTCCTCTTTTTATTCTTGTTCCTTTGAATTCATAAGATTTGTTATTGTTTGGCTGGTATTTGGGTAGTATGTCGTTGTCTAGGAAGCTGCTTTTGCTGGTGTAGGATTCTTCTTGGATTATTAGTGTTATGTCGTGTATTTTGCATTTGTTTTCTAGTTTTTCTTTGAATTGTTTGAATGCCATGTGCGCGAATATTTGATTTTGAGGTGGTCTCATATTGCTTTGGTTTTGAAAATCCTTGTTATATCCGAGAACTATTGTACCAATATCCTGTTTTTCACATATACTTAGTATAAACTTGGTGACTTGATTTAAATAGTTGTTTTGTATTTGTTTAAACGTGGTGTTTATCTTTGTTATTCTTTTGGATTTTTTTAGACCTTGTTTATTTAATATTGATTGGTAATGTGCTATTTTTTTGCTTTTGAAGGCTATTTGATTTTTTAGAAATCTCCCGTCCACAATAAATGGAGTCCCTTCCGTTGTAACCAGTGTTGCAAAATTATTAACACCCAGATCAATACCCATAACATTATCTTTATCCAAACCGAGTGGTTCTTTTTCTATTTGATAAGTAAAGTTTGCCTTAAACATTTTACCATTGTCTATTGGTATTATTTCCACCTGAATGATCTTTTTATCACGTATATCCTCTGGAATTTTAATCCTAGGCCTATATTTCACATCATCTAATTCTTTCTTATATTTCCTACTAAGAGGTAATTCAATAAAACCCTCAGCAAGTTTCTTTTTAGAAGATGTTATAGACTCTTTCGGTATAATAATATTATGTAAACGATTATCATGCTTTTTAGGACTATTAACCTCTCGATCAAATTCATTATCAATTTTTTTATTCAATAATGCAACATACCCATTAAAAGAACCTACATGTTTTTTAATAGCAGCATTTGCCAAATGAGCTTGAATAAAAGAATAAACATCATCATATTTAGATTTAACTTTATTAATAATGGTTTTATAATTTATTTTTTTATAATGTTTTTCATCGCTTTTCTTAATTAAATAGGTTGTTTCTACAGCATAATTTCTTAAATCATTAAGTTTAGATGAAATATCCACCAAAACATTAAACTGCTCCTTAGAAAGCCCACGAACCAGAATACTCTTAGTCAAATACAAATTATCATTAACACACATAACAAATAACTAAAAAAAAATTTCACCCCTTATTATTCCATTTTTATAAAAAAAAATCATAAAAGAGTAAACAATAACATAAAATATAAAATATACTTATAATTTATAAAATTATTGAATAAACTTATGATTTTATAATAATATTCTATACAAACACATATATAAATGTAATCCAGACATGATAACAAATAAAAGGGGAACTGATAACTAATATAAAACCCATAATCAAATAAATATAATAATAAACAAAAAAATGTCAAAATGATAAAAAGTATTACAAAAACAAATAAAAAGATAATTTTGTCAGATACTC
>NZ_JAEELZ010000113.1 GCF_016282985.1 Methanosphaera sp. | reverse complement strand
CTGCCTTATATGTTAATATTGCCTTTCCATTAGTTACATTTGCATAACCTATTGTTTTACCATTAAGTTTAAATGCAACTTTACCACTTGTTGCATAATTTCCATTATTTTTATTGGAAACTGTTGCTGTAATCTTAACTGTTTCGTTAGAAATAACTGTAACATTACTTACAACAATTTTACTTGCATCTTTTACAACAGTTAAAGTTGAAGTTGATGAACTGCCCAAATATTTGGAATTTTCACCATATTTCACTGTTATAGTATAATTTTTTGGAGTTAAACTTTTTGCATCATATACATAAGTTGCAAGTCCGTTATCTACATTAGAATAACCTACAGTATTACCATTAACTTTAAAAACTACTTTACCTTCATCAATGTTATTTCCTGTTTTAGCATTGGTAATTTTTGCACTCAATTTTACAGTTGAATTATATTTTGTTGTCACTGGATTTACAGATGTTTTAGAAGCCGTTTTGGTATTTGTAGTTGTATTTGTTTTTGTAACATTATCTGTTGTTTTTTTAGTAATTAATTCTGTATTATGTGTTGAAGTACCCTGATTTAATGATAAATCAGAATCTTTTTCTTCGATATCAGTATCATTAGTTGCCGAAACAACTGTCAAACTAATAAATAACACAGTGATTAACACTAATAAATATTTTTTCTTAATGTTAACAACTCCCATAATACATTGTTAATCAATGAATTATAACTAAATTATTGTTTTAAATAATATTTAAAACTTGTTAAAATTTTCATGACAAGGACTATTAATAAATAATTATATGTTGTATATTGAAGAAACTATTTAAGAAATAACTTTTAAAAAATTACTAAAAAAAGAGATTAACTTTTTAACAAAAATTAATAATATTACTTTAAGTATTACCAAATATTCATAAAATAAAAATTTTAAAATGTTTTTAAAAAGAAGTTTAAAGCTATAATTTGTTAATTATCGCTTTAATATAGAGTTTTAGGATTTGATAGTAGTACTTTGGTAAGTTTATATAATAATTGGATTTGTGTTTTTTAATAAACTGTAAATTTGTTTTAATATGATTATATTCAGTTTTAAATGTGGAATTCTTATGTCTTGACATTCCAACCTTATGCCATATTATTGAATCCATTACTGTAACTACTTTATATCCTTTTTCTTTGATTGATATTGCTAAATCAACATCTTCACATCCAAAGAAAAATTCTGTAGATAAATAACTTTCAGGCATTGCTTCTGTTTTTATTAACGCTCCCGCTCCAGATACCCAATCACATTCTATAACATCCTGAGTTAAATCATAATCAGGTTCTTCCATTATACTGTGATGTCCAGGAAAATGATCCAAGTCAACTACACTTCCTATACACCATATTGTTTCATGACTTCCTTCATAATCATAATAATAAAACTTTGGACCCAGTAAACCTATTTTAGAATCATTTTGTGCAACATTGATCATTTTTTCTAAAAAATTGGGATCAACTATAGTATCGTTGTTTAATAGCAATATATAATCAGGATTATCATATTTTATTGTGTAATCTATAGCAATATTATTTCCTTTCGCAAAACCATAATTTTCATTATTTTTAATGAGCAGTAATTTTTTCTCATTTTCATCAGAGGTATTGTCTATTTCAGAATATTCGCCTTCATTTACAATAGTTAACTTGATAGGTTTGTTATCCACATATTTGGTGTACTCAGTTTCTACTCTTATATTTCCTAAAGCATATTCCTTTATTTTTTCAATAGAATCATTTATAGAATTGTTATCGGCAACTATTACATTATAATTAGGATAATTTATCTGATATAATGATTCCAATGCTTCTAATGTGTCTTCATAACCATTCCAATTTAATAATATTATGGAAACCAATGGTTTTGTCATTTTAATCACTCATCTTCTTCTAATATTCTATACATATGTTCCAATAATCTTTCACCAGCTTTTTCAAGAGTCCATGCTGATTCTATGTATTTTATTCCTGTTTGTGACAATTTATTCCATAATTCTTCATCATTTAATAATTTAATTATGGCATTAGCAAAGTCTTTTTCGTTTCTTTGAGTTAATAAACCTGTTTTATTATGTAGTATTGATTCTCTAAGTCCACCTTCTTTAACTCCCACCACAGGAGTACCACAAGCCATTGCTTCTAACGGTACGTAACCGAATGGTTCCAAGTATGGTGCATATACTACTAATTTAGCCTTGTTATATAAATTAATTAGTTCTTCATCAGATATCATTGTCAATATATCCAATTCTACATTTTTTTCCTCAGCCAATGTTCTTAGATATTCAACCCACAGTTCATCACTACTATTTCCTACTATTACTAATTCTGGCCGAATATCTACAGGTATGTTGGAAATTGATCTGATTAAAAAATCATATCCTTTTGGTGGTATGCAAGTTCCTACGGACAATACGTAATTATCCCTTTTGAGATTTAAAGGAGCGAACATCTTATTATCTACACCTATATAAGATACCAGTGCATTTTTTCCATATTGTCTTAATATATTCTCATGTGTAAAATACGAGTTTGTTAGGAGGTTTGTTGAGTATTCTGCAAATTCAATATCTCTTTCATAATCTCTTGTTTCAACATTGTTTACGAATATATTGGCAAACGGACGTATTAACGGATGATTAAATATGCCTGCTTTTGTTTTCTGATTATTGACTTTTTTAAGTATTTGTTCGTTTCTGATTGGTTGAGCACAATAATATATTGACGGTTTTGTCAAATATTTAAAAATTACCGGAGTCATAGTGAACTGATCCTGTTCACAGTAGACTATATCATAGCCTGAATCATTCAAATCCTCAGCAATTTTTTTCTCAGTTTCCATAACATTATTCACGGATACTCTTTTAATAATTGCCGGCACATAACTGAAAATTGAATAAATTTTTTCTCTAAAAAAGCTTGGTTTAACATCATATTTAACTACACTATTTGCAACGGATTCCAATGGTAAATATTCTTCATTTGCAGTTTCCGGAATGAAAACATCAACAATATGTCCTTGTTGAGTCAAATATTGAATATATGTATATAATGATCGTTTTGCCCCACCGGAAGGAAGATTATGAAATACTGCTATTTTTAATTGTTTTTTGTTCAATTTACTTACCTCTTAACTAATAATATTCTATTTCTTGTTTAATCTATATAATTTTTAACAAAGCATCTTTTAGACCTCTTAGAAGAGCAAGAGAATATTCCCTATTTTTAAAGAAATTAGTAGTTGATTCTTTAAGTACATACAATACTATGTAAATCATGAATTTATAATAAGTTAAACCACTTGTATTGCGTTTCATGTATAAAATTCTATTACGTGTATGGTAATATATTCTTGATACTGATTTAATTGAAGCTCCTTCTTTATGATATATATATCCAGTGTCTGAAATTGTTAATTTATAACCTTTTTTCCTTGCACATGTAGACCAATCCACATCTTCCCAATACATAAAATATTCTTCATCCATTACCCCAACATTTCGTAAAACATCACAAGACATAAGAATACATGAACCGGTTAAAAAATCAAATTCTTCCTGTACTCCAAATGTAGTTACTGCACTACATTCCCCATGGACCAAGTCAATATTTCCTCCACCAACTGTTTGTAATTTATTTTTATCATGATAATAATAGTGAGTTGCCCCAACAAATCCTATATCCTCAGATTCATTGAATTTATTAACAAGTCCGGTTAATAAATCCTCAGACACTATTGTATCATTATTTAACAACATCACATATCCCGAAAACACATTATCTTTAATATAATTTAAAGCAACATTATTTCCACCAGCAAATCCTGCATTATTATCATTTAATATAAAAACAAGATTTGTTTCATCTTTTTTTTGAAAACCAAGCAAATCTTCTTTTTCAACTAAAACACTATTATAAAAAGAATCATTATTCAAATAATTTTTTATGTTAGTTATAGATTTGTTCTCAGAATTGTTATCAACAAGATAAACATCAAAATTTGGGTAATCTAAACTTTTTAAGGATTCCAAACAATCAATAGTATCTTCATCACCATTCCAGTTCAATAAAACAATAGAAACATTACTTAAAATAATAAAACCCCATTCATCTATAAAATTCATTTAAATGTCTTCATCAGGAAGGATTTCATCATTTAAATCATCAATATCTATCTCATTATTTTTCTCATCTTCTAATTTATCAATTTCTTTAGACATATCCCCAAGATAGGTATCTACTGTTTTTTTAATGAGAAAACCAGCAACAGCACCACCACAGAAAACTAAAGCATATTTTCCTATTTCTTTTTTTCGATTATAAGTTAATTCAGACCAAATATTTTCTAACATAATCTCATCTCTTAAATACATCTATGTACATAATTATAAATAATTATTATGTAAGGTATGATTTAAATGACATCATATGAAAAATTTCATTTCAGATTTGAAGATCTTAAAGAAAACCACGGAATAAATACTGCTGAAATTATATTACACAACGATGATGAAATGACTATAGAATACAGTGGCAAAAATGGATTTAACACAGAAGGATTTGATTATCCACTTTTTAACAAAAAATCAAAAGATGAAACAACAAGTTGGTTTTTGTACCGGGTTGAAGAGATTATTGACACAGAATTCGATTTGCTTGAAGACCTTAAAATGCCAATACAATTAGATGAAAAACAACTAACTCATAAGATTAAAAATCAGGTTGAAATATTTTGTTACAAAGAATAAGGAGTTACAGAAAAATTGAAAAAATTTAACTGCATATTTCCAGGATTATATAATTACATTCTTACAAAGGATGTAGGAATGATTCCTTACACCTTATCAAAAAAATATGATACAAAAATTACAACATACCCTAATGAAGAATTTGATTATATGACTACACTATTAACCTCTGAAAATTTTTCATTAGACTACCTGGACAATACTGGAAACGAAAAAAGGGATGTTAAAAAATATCTTAAAAAACATGCAAAAAATATTGACATCTTACAATTATATCACCTCAGATACAATTTATTACCTCATTATCTGTTTTATTACAAATTAAATAATAGAAAAGGAAAAATATTTTTAAAACTGGATGCCAATAATGAATTTATTGATTTTTTAATTAAAAGAAATGGTTTACTACCCTCATTAAGACGTCTTTATGTAAGAATACTCTTTAAATTTATCGACTTAATAAGTATTGAGACAAAGAAAAATTACAACACATTACTTGAAAGTAATATAATAACAGAAAAAAAACTTTTATACCTTCCAAATGGTATTCAAGCAAATGATACTAAACTAAATGATAAAAAACACAACATATTATATGTTGGTTATATTGAGAAGAAAAATAAATCAATAGACATGCTGTTAAATGCTGTAACCCATATTGATCTAAAAGATTGGAAATTGATTTTGGTCGGTAATGTTGAAGAGGATATGGAAGAGTTTGTTAAATATTTATTTAAAGAAAATCCTGAACTAAAAGATAAAATAATATTTAAAGGTTATGTTTCTGATAAGGAAAGATTAAGTGAAGAATATGCTAATTCAAGTATTTACTGTTGTACATCCAAAAAGGAAAGCTTTGGAATATCAACCCTTGAAGCAGCTTATCATGGAAATTATATCATATCCACAAATGTTGGTGGTTCACCGGACATAATAGAAAAAACAGGATATGGAACATTAATTAAACATGACATTTATGAACTAGAACAAAAATTACAATACACAATAAATAACTGGGATAACATTAAAGAAAATCCGGAAAATATACAAAAAAAGATTTCTAACGAATTTGATTGGGAAATTCTTTGTGAAAAAATAATAGAAAAATTAGAAGACTAATCTTCTAAACACTATTTTTTGAATTTAATAATACTTGTTGAAAAATATTTCTTATTATCAACAAAGCCATGTACAATATTTTCATCTTCCATTGTACAGTTTTGTACAGAGACTATTTCTTTTTCTCTAGGGTCCTGATTTATACAATCTTCCAATAAATCTAAATGACGTGACGTTTTCATTGCAACTACTGTGTCTACATATGGTAATATTTTTGGTAATCTATCATCAATTTGCGGTACGACTACAAGAATATCATCTTGTTCCGTTAATTGTATTCCTGCAGTAGTACTGCATGCGGTCATAGCTGCTATTCCAGGCACTAATTCTACTTCTACACCTTTTTTCTGTAATCTTTTAGATACATATGAAAAAGTACTAAAAATTGTTGGATCACCTAATGTAACAAATACAACATCCAACCCCTGTGATAATTTTTCAAATAACTGATCTGCTGCTTCATCCCAAGATTTATCAAGTGTTTCTGCATCTTCAGTCATAGGGAATAATGGTTGTAATATTTCAGGTTCTTCTTCTCTTTCATCAATTATTCCTTGAACAATTTTTAATGCTACGCTTGGTCTTCCTTTTTTGGATTGCGGTGCAAATATAATATCTGTCTCTTTAATAATACGTGCTGCTTTAATAGTCACTAATTCTGGGTCACCAGGACCTACTCCTAGCCCATATAACTTACCTATTGCCATTTAACAATTCCTCTCTAAATATGATTTGAATAATAATTAAAAATTATAAAGTAAACTTAAATTTTCCGATATAAATAGTTTATAGTATATTTATGGTTTTTTAAGATATATATAATTTTTAAAAAACTGTTAAAAAGTAAATTAACTTCCTTAAATTAAAATTAAAAAAATAAAAAAATAAGGAGTAACAAAAATTATTATTATGAATTCAATATTTTGTCCAAAGTGTGGAATGATAAAAAACAAATGTGTATGCTCAAAAAATGAAGATGAACATCAATCATTAATAGAAAGACCAACAACTGAAGAAAAAGAAAAATTACAAAGGCAACACCCAGAGATTGATGATGAAATAATAGAAAACTTTCCATTTAAAGAAGCCCGACACAATCAACTAGAACTGATTACAGAAATACTAAATGCATTAGAATCAGATAAAAAATATGTAATACTCGAAGCAGGAACAGGAACCGGAAAATCAGCAATAGCAGCAACATTAGCACAGATACTTCAACCATCATACATATTAACAATGACAAAACAGTTACAAAGACAGTATGCTGATGAATTTGGATATGCGCAGGTTAAAGGAAGAAACAATTTCACATGCAGAGATAGTGGTGGACTAAATTCCTGTGATCAAGGTACCTGTCAGACTATAAGAACAACAGACGGATTTTCATGTCCATTTGGTATCAAAATTG
>NZ_JAEELZ010000112.1 GCF_016282985.1 Methanosphaera sp. | reverse complement strand
CCTGCATAAGTGTTTATTTGATTGTCTATACAGTTATGTCCAGGAATAAAACATCCCAATCCCTGTGAATTAGCCGCATTAACTATTGCACCGCTTTTCAGACTGGTTATATCACCCCTCCATAAACAAAGTTTATCACCATTGTTCTGATTATTATTTGGATATACTTTATCCAGAATATCAATATCATCAATGGAAGTAATATTTTTGTTTTTGATAATTTCTTCCAGGAATTCTTCCTCTTTTTGAATAAATTCGTCACTTATCGGTTTTGCCTGTCTGACATTACATAAACTTCGATATAAATTAAATTTTTCATTAATGTTTATTGGTGTTTTATTTATTTTAACTTCGGGGTTCTCTTCTAAGAGATACTGAATTAAATAATCAACATTTTCCATGAAAATCATCTTTAATAAAATATTTAAAAAATAGAATATAAGAATAAAGTAACTGAATAGTTACTTAAAAGACGTTTAGTATATTGTTAACCAATTTTGGATAACATCATCATTTTCGTCCAAGAACTTTTTAACATTTTTAAAGTATGTTCCATCGTTTAGTTCCTGACTTTCAGCACGTTTGTTAATACAATCATATTTCTCCACATCATCCCTTAGAGGAAGACTAATGATATTATAATTGTTAATGTTTTCCTCATCAACATTTTCTTCATCATACATACTATCCACATCTTCTGATGCAAGACCAACTACGGTACACAACTCCAAATCATAAAGGTGTGACATTTTATAATAACCTTTAGTTCCCGTAGTATCATATTCTTCCCGTACAATGCCCTTTTGAACATCTTCTAATGAAAACATTGGTACTGAAAATGGAATACGTGAAACAACAAATCTATCATCAAATATTCTTGCAAGTTTATGTTTTGTTAAAGCTTCCACCATGTCCCTGGTAGGATATTCGAGGATGATACTTGATTCAAATAATGCTGCAGATTCATCAATTTCTTCTTCCAATAATCCTTTATTTCTGTATTCAGGTAATACATAGAAATATTGCATTACTAATGCATCTTTATTGATTTGTGTTGTTTTGTAGGTTGCAAAACCAACAACTTCATCATCATATAATATTTCCTTAAAGAAGAAACAGGTATCGTTTTCTACTATAAAATAATTTTCATCATTGATTGCTCTGTATAGATAAATGTAATTTTCCTTAATTATTGTCTTAATTGGTAATGTAAATACATTTCCCTCTTCATCTGTCTTATAGTTATATACATTTCCCAAACCGTTTGGTCTTTTAACTCTTTTATTTGGATTCACCATTAATTTATTCCCCTAAATAATTTTTTTGACTATTATATTATAATATCTACTTTAAAGTTTAAAATCTTAATGATAAAATAATCAATCGATGTTTTCAACAATAATGTTAACCACATCATCCTTAATTTCATCTGAAAATCTGTGTTCTCCCTCTTCATATAGGTATACTGTTGAGTTTTCATACACATTATCAGCCATCACGGAGTATTCAACTGGTACCCTCTTATCTTCAACTCCGTGGAAAATATAAACATCACCCTTGAATCCTTTTATTTCTTCAAATACGTCAATATTTTTGGCACAGTTAATGTATTTTTCACCCAAATATTCCGGCATAAGATTCAGAACATTCATTTGGCTAGGATTATCCTTTTCTTTCATATCATCAGGAATTTCATATGCCGGAGCAAATAGGAATAATGCTTTAATATCATTCCTTGTAGGTGCTACAAGACTACTTACAAGTCCTCCCTGACTATGTCCACCAACATAAATCTGTTCTTCATCAACAAAATCTTCTTTTTTTAAAGAGTCTATAATAAAATTTAAATCATCTTTTTCTGTGTCAATGGTCATGTCACTTATTTTACCATCACTTTTACAGTTATATCCTCCACCTCTGAAATCATATATGTATGTGTTAATTCCCTTTTTGTATAGTTTTTCAGCATAAGGTATCATAAGAGTATGATCTAATGATAATCCATGAGATAAAATTAAAATTGGTTGTTTACCCTCTTTTTCTGTCTTATATATTTTCCCATATATTTTCTCATTATTTAATGTGTATGATAATTCTTCTATCATATTAACTGCTCCTATATTTATCTATGAAAGATTTTGATATCTAATTATAATCAGGTCTAACGAACTATGTATCCTATAAAATACAATGTTGATATTAATGTATATGAATGCATCTTATAGAAAGCAACAATAAAAAAAATTTATGACCATGCATCTTATAGAAAGCACTTTAGAAAACATTTCATAAAAAAATAGAATAAAATAGTAAAAATTTTTTAAAAAAAAAGATTAATGAAATTTATAATTTATTATATTCTTCATCACTTACTGGTTCTAACCATTCGTTTGAACCGTTTACTGCAGGCACTTCTATAGCAATGTGAGTGAATTGACTGTCTTTTGCTGCACCATGCCAATGTTTTACTCCGGCAGGTATTTCCACCACACTACCCGGAGTGAGTTTTTGTGCAGGTTTACCTTCTTCCTGATACCATCCTTCACCATCAGTTGCTAGTAGTATTTGACCCCCACCTTTTTCTGCATGATGTATATGCCAATTGTTTCTACAACCAGGCTCAAATGTTACGTTTGCAACTACCACTGAATCTGTTGTAAGCATATTAAGATAACTTTTTCCAGTGAAGAATTCACCGTAGGGATTTTCTTCACCAACACCGAATAATACTTCTTTAACCATCAATAAAACATCCTAAATCCATCTTTCTACGTTTGATTTACTTTCTTTTACTTCTGCACCATGTATTGCTAATCCTTTTTCAATTTTAGCACCTGAACATAACTTTTTAACATCTTTCATACTGGTTCCGAGACCTGAACCTTCATGAGTAATTACTGTCTTAACAGTTTTTCCGGTAAAATCAAGTTTCTCCAGTTGTGTAAACATTGCCATTGGTAATGTTCCCCACCAGTTAGGTGAAGCAATGTATATCACATCATATTCTGAAATGTCAGTTAATTCTTCCTTAAGTTCAGGTCTGGCATCATTGTCCTGTTCTTCCTGTGCTACTTCTGTTGTTTCCATGTAGTCTACAGGGTAATCTTCAACTGTTTCAACCTTGAATGTGTCTGCTCCGGTTAATTCTTTGATATAATCCACTACTATTTCTGTGTTACCTACTGGTAAATCAACAATGTCTCCGTTTACGTAGTTCTGTCCTGCTCTTGAATAATATATTACTAAACTTTTTGTCATTATAATCATCTCCATTTTTTTATTGACATATTTCATTTATTATTGCTAATGCATTAAGTGATCTTGGAAAACCGATAAATGGTAAAAGTACTGTTACTGCATCGATTAACGTTTGTTTGTCGTTCCCTACTGCTAGATTTCCTGCAGTATGTCCTCTTAACTGATTTTCACATCCACCAATAGATGCTATTATACTGAAGGTTATTAATTCTCGGTCCTGATCATCTAACCCTGTTCTAGTATAAAAGTCTCCAAAACAGTATCCTTTAAGAAATTCATTGAAATGTTTCTGGTCTTTTGGTGTGTTTTCATTCATTTCTTCTATGATTTTCCCAAAATAGTTTAACTGAATTTCATATCCTCTTTCTATCCTGTCTTTATGTGTTGTTGTTGATTGTCCTGGAATTGGAACATCTATTCCCTTTTCATCAAATATTTGATTTGTCACATCCAGGAAATCATACATTTTTGCAAATCCAACATATGGTGCTGATTGATATAAGACTTCCTTGATTTCTACAGCTTTTAATCCAATATTGATTGCTGCTTCAACTGCAATTTCATACTGTTTTAATGATTGGTTTGCTATTAAAGTTGCTAATGTGATGAGCATCTGACTTCTTTCGGGAAGTAATGTGTTTGACTGTACTTCATCAAATAAAAAATTGTTAAATATTTCTATAAATTCAGGATCTGTTTTGGATAATTCAGAGTTATAATATGGTAAAATTTTTTCACGATTTTCTTTAGCTTTATCGGTTAATTGCAATTTTATCTCTCCAATAAATATATGCACTTTATTTGTTATTAGATTATATATACATAAGAATATAAATACTTTCCTATGGAAAGAATTGGAGTATTATTATTAAATAACAGTCAAACAAAACTAAAAAATAAATCAATCAAAGAAAAAAAATAAAAAGCAATGCTAATGTTAATATATTCAACCATCATTTTTAGCAATTGAAATGGAGGTAAATTTTTTATTTTACTAAAAATGACATAAAAAAATAATTCCAACAGGATGTTTAAGAAATTAAAAGAAGAGAAAAAATAGTTTATTCTTCCTCTTCTTCTTCACCGGTAAATTCACCATATTCTTTATCAAGTAAGAATAAAAGTTCTGGTGAATTTACAGACATTTTAACTTTTCTTAAGTCTTCAGCAGCCAATTCTTCTTCTTCAACTTGTTCTTCTACAAACCAGAGTAAGAATTGGTTGGTTGCGTGGTCTTTAAGTTCTATGCTTAAATCTACAAGATCATGGATTAATGATGTTACTAATTCTTCGTGTTCCTGAATTTCTTCATATACTTCTACAACATCTTTCCAGTCTCTTTTTGGTTCATCGATTGCTTGTAATACTACACTTCCACCTTTTCTTAAGATGTAGTCATAGAATTTCATTGCGTGTTCTAATTCTTCTTCTGCATGTACTCTGAGAGAATTACCAAAACCTGGTAAATCATTATCTTCAAAATAAGTTGCCATGGATAAATATAAATATCCTGACTGCATTTCTGCGTTTAATTGATCATTTAATGCTTGTTCCATTTTTTTATCTAACATTATATCTTCTCCTATTTTATAATATTATTATGATAAATTAAAATTTATATACTTTTCAAATTATTGTTTTTTATAAGGATAAGTTATTGTTTTTTATAATGATAAGTTATTGTTTTTTATAATGATAATTTCATAAAATTCAAAATTTAAATAATTTTCAACAAAGAACGTCAAATCTAATGTAAAAAAAAGTATTGTTGGGAGGTTAAGTAAAAAATTATCTATGCTTTTCTTGTAAATACAAAGTCTGCAAGTTTCATTAATGCATCTTTTGCTTCTGAATCTGGAATAAATCCTAATGATTCTTTTGCCTTAATTACACAATCATATGCTACTGCTCTTGCATACTGAATTGCACCATATTTTTCGAGTAATGCCATTGCTTCAGGAATGATATTTTCATCATTTGCTTCTAACAATTCTATTAATCTATCATGATCTTCCTGATTAGCTTTTTCAAGTGCGTATAATACCATGATTGTTTTTTTACCTTCTACAAGGTCACTGCCAACAGGTTTTCCTATTGATTCGTCACCTGTTAAATCAATGTAATCATCCTGTATCTGGAAAGCCAATCCTACATTACGACCGTATTCCTGTAATGCTTTGATTTGCATTGATGAAGCTCCACCAATTATTGCTCCGGCTGCTGTTGCACCAGTAATGAGTGCTCCTGTTTTTTTATAGATCATGTTCATGTATTCATCCTGTGTTACTTCGAAAGTGTCTTCGAATGACATGTCTAATGCCTGACCTTCACAGATTTTAATACATGAATCAACGAGTACACGTAATGCATCTATTGCTCTTTCATATGCAATGTTGTCATCTGCAGTTTTAATTATTGTTTCATATGCTTTTGCAAATAAGGTGTCACCGGCAAGTATTGCTAACGGTTCTCCCCAGAGTTTGTGTACTGCTTTCATTCCACGTCTTGTATCGTCATTATCCATTATATCATCATGTATGAGACT
>NZ_JAEELZ010000111.1 GCF_016282985.1 Methanosphaera sp. | reverse complement strand
CTTGTTCCTTTGGCGCTATATTGCAGGTGGGTGCAAGCGTTCGACTGCCAACATCGTTTCGGTTGTATGGGTGCTGCTTATCGGTTGGGAGGTTTTTGCGACCGATTTGAAAGTCATGCACCCCGTGCTCATTCCGCTGCCCGAAAACGTGTTCGCGGTGTTCTCGAAGATTCCCGAGGAATTGCTGCGCAATGTCGTATCGTCTCTGACGTTGCTCGGTCAAGGATTCATCACCTCGCTCGTTGCTGCGACCATCATCGGATTGTTCGTGGGGTGGCTTCCAAAAGTGCGTGAGATGGTGTTTCCGATTGCCAAGGTGCTTGCGCCCATACCGGCCATCGTGTTCACGCCCTACCTGGTTTTGCTCTTGCATTCGTTCAGGGCAGCTGCAGTTATGGTCATCTTCCTGGGCATTTTCTGGCCGACGCTCATGAACACGATTTTGCGCGTTGAGAGTCTCGACAAGCGGATTCTCGATTCCGCCAAGATGATGGGTTTATCGACGCCTACGATGATTTTCCGCGTGCTTCTGCCGTATCTGTATCCGACGATCGCCACGGGGCTTAAGGTTCAGCTGCCAGCAGCTATGCTCATGCTTGTGATGGCTGAGATGTATGGTGCGTCGAGTGGTCTGGGGTACTTCGTCATCAACTACACGAACTATGGTAACTACACCAATGTGGTGGCAGGCATTATCATGGTGGGCATCGTAGTGACCATCCTTGACGGGCTGGTTGGCGTGCTCATCAAGAAGACAGTGAAGTGGAGCGAATAGCAACGTGTTGAAAGGACTACTCCTTTCAACGAACGGCTTCAAGAGAGAGGGTTTGACATGTCAGCTGGGAAGGCGAATTGCCTCGTGTGCGAGGCTCCGCTCGTATATTGGGAGGAAGCCCAGGAAGTTACGTGCTGCATTTGCGGCAAGAAAGAGACTGGCCATTCAATCTGCGAGGAAGGCCATTACGTTTGCGACGCATGCCATCGTTCGCAGGGCGTTGACTACATCATGGGGTTGTGCTCGGGAAGTTTGTCGACCAATCCAGTCGAAATCATGAACGAAGCGATGAACGACAAGTCCATCTACCCAAATGGTCCCGAGCATCACACGCTCATCGGTGCGGCTCTTATCACGGCTTACGCCAATGCTGGTGGCAAGAACCCTCAGGGAGAGCCACTCGACAAAGATATGGCGTTGGCGGAACTCAAGAAGCGCAGCCTTCAGGTGCCGGGCGGCACGTGTGGCTTCTGGGGAACATGCGGTGCTGCGACGAGCGCCGGTCAGGCCATGAGCATCCTCAACGGTTCGACGCCCATGAAGATCGAACCGTGGGCTCAATGTCAAAGGCTCACGTCGCTCATTCTCGGCCGTTTGGCGGATGTCGGGGGGCCGCGTTGCTGCAAGCGCACGGGTTATACTGCGGTGCTCACGGCTGTGCCGTTCATCAACGAGACCCTCGGTTCGAGCATGACGCTGCCGAGCGAGGTCACATGCTCGTTTTTCCAACGTAATGCGGAGTGTCGCCGCAAGGATTGTCCATTCTTTCCCGGCGCGAACGACGATGTGAGGAGAGCGTTTTTACCTGAGAAACAGGAATAGACGCTTTCTCTTCAACAGAAGGAAAGAGACGAGCCGCCAATGTGGAAACATGGCGGCTCGTTCTTCAAGAAAGGGTGCAAGTTTGCAACTGGAGGGATGATGCAACTTGCTGTACTTCAGACCTTCTTTAATATAAGACATTGTCTATTAAAAGACAATAACTTATTATCGAATTCATAGTTAATTAACGCGTTGCATGCAAATGAAACCCTTCTGCAGCATCGAGATTTCAGAATGGTGCTGCAATAAGTTTCCATGGGCAATGCCTTACGCTACGACGAGCGTTTGTGTTTAATGGAATGCAATGTAATGGGCGGTTCGGTGAAGAGCGCAGCTCCGAACGTATCAAAGGTGGACACTTGACTGCTTCAAGTTGGGAAAACGTATATGTATCGGCGCTCGAGCAGGCCGAAGATTACATCTGCAACAATGCGGAGTTGCTTGCCACGCTTGACATCCGGGAAGTTGCGCTTCCCAAGTTGAAACCGCTTGGCATGGGCGAGCACAACCAGAACTACTGGTTCGCGCATCCGACGACGGGCGAGAAGTTCGTGCTCCGCGTAAACGTCGCCGCTCAGCCCTTTCATGACGACCAGGTGGCATATGAGTTTGCTGCGCTTGAGGCTATGGCGAAAAGTGGCAGGGTGCCGCGCCCGGTATATCTTGACAACTCGTCTGCTGCTTTGGAGAAAGGCGTACTCGTCGAGTCCTTCTGCGAGGGCGACATGCTCGATTTCGATCACTTGCGTCCGGGCGACCTCCGCTGTGCTGCTCAGATCATGGCCGACGTGCATGCAACCGATGTGCCATGTGGCTGTTCGTTGCATAAGCCCGTCGACCCGTTGCGTGGATTGATGGAAGAATGCGTCGAGAGGTTCGAGCTCTATCGTCGCTCGGCATTCGAGGATGTACGTATCACGGGATGGACGCGCCGGTTCCTCGAGGCATCGCAACGCGCGCTCGAGACCGCGCCTCCACCGCGCGATTGCGCGCATATCGTCAACACCGAGACG
>NZ_JAEELZ010000010.1 GCF_016282985.1 Methanosphaera sp. | reverse complement strand
TTATTACTCATATTTCCCTCAAAGCAAGGTTTTCTACAGAGCCGAGATTGATTAATAATCAAATATTTTCGTATTTTATATTTCATAACTTCCCATAATTACTATAATTGTCTTAATCTTTAAATATTAGAAGTTCAAGAAGTTTAAATAATAACTGAGAATATATTTGGGGGTTATAAGTAGGATGAATATTAATAAAAAGATACTATATCTGATAATAATCATTTCTTTATTGTCAATTTCTGTTTCGGTGGCATATACTGGAACGGGTTTTACGCATAATATTCCTGATAACTATTATGATTCATTTTCTTCACAGGATATTCTTGCCAAATATAATAAGACATATTTGACAAATGAAAAAACAGGTGTATGTACCAATGTTGTTGATGGTGATACCATATATCTAAGTAGTGGAGAAAAAGTTAGATTGGTTGGAGTAAACACTCCAGAACGTGGTGTAACGGGGTATGCTGCTTCCAAGAACTTCGTCAAAAAGCTCTGTTTAAATAAAGAAGTAGGTATTAATGTTGATGATAGAAAATATAGGGATAAATATGGTAGAACATTGGCTGTTGTAATAGTTGATGGCAAAAACCTGAATGAAATGTTACTAAAAGAAGGTCTTGCTGAAGTAATGTATATTCCACCAAGTGAATTTTCACCATACAAATGGGCAGGTTCTACTCAAATTAGTGATTCAACTACACATACTACAACTACCACATCCAGTGTACAAACTGGCCAAAAAGATAATGTAGTATCAACAACTAGTTCCGGCGGATATATTGGAAATCTCAATTCTCTTAAATTTCACAAAGTAGATTGTGAAGGTGTTAAAAAGATGAGTGAGAAAAACAAGGTCTACTTTAAAACAAGACAGGAAGCTCTTGATGGGGGTTATACTGGTTGTAAAATGTGTAACCCTTAAATATACTTTTTTTAATGCTAATAATATATAATTATTTTAATTTATTTTTTCAAATAACGCTATTCTATTATTTCTACTTCTTAGAACTGGTGAGATTAATCGGATAAATATGGGTGAATATTTTTTCATCAGATCGGTTAAATTATATTCCGCTAATAGTTTATATGATGAACATAATTTCTCAAAATCTTTACTTTCATTAATTCCCCATTTAAAGACTGCACCAGTAGTTCTTACTGTATCATGAGCTTTTTGATTTTTAACCATCCAGTTACTCATCAATTCTATTAACAATTTCACATTTTTGAATTTATGAGATATCTGTTTAAACAATTCTTCAACTTCTTTTTCGTCTAAATACATTAAAAAGCCTTCAGCTATAACTAATACATTTTCATTATTTTCTATTTTATCCATCCATGTGAAATCTAATGCTGATGAAGCTATGTTAATTATTCTATCATTCTTTTCTATGAGTTTTTCTCTTAAATCTATAATGTCTTCAAAATCTAGATTATACCATATAATTTGTCCATTGTCCACTCTGCTGAATCGATCGTCCAGTCCGCATGCTATATTAATTATAGTAGCATCAGGATTTTCTTTGATATATTCTTTTGTTAAATTATCTAATATTACTGTTCTTGCTGAACAGCCCCAAAAATTCATTTTATTGGTTGATGTTTTGAAACGTTTTTTGAAATTGTAATCTAAACTGTCCATTACTTTGATTGCTGTTTGATCGATGAATTCAGGATTTTCTTTTTTGCTTTCTATTGCTCTTGCGTATAACGGTACTAACATGGTTTCACTTACTGCTGATAAATCTATTTTTTCTTTCATTATTTATGAACTCCTTTTGTTTATATATTTAGTATTATTATAACTATTATATAAATTTAGGTATACCTAAACTTTTTAGTTTATGTTAAATTTTTTTTAATAAATTGTTAATAAGTAGATAAATATTTATTAAACGAATAATGTTAAATATATTCAATGAATATAAGTAAAAATAATATTTAAACTATATAATTAAGTTATTTTAGTTTTCATTATTTAAAACAATTAATAAGTGATAATATGATATTAAATCTGAAATATGTATTACATATTCCTACTCATAAATTTGAGAATAAAATTGTTACAGCCATAAATATGAAAAAATGTATGGATGATTTAGAAAAAAAATTAAATGAAAATGGTTATCATAGCTTTTACAAATCAAAAGTAGAGGGACATTATAAATCTAGAACTTTTGAAGAAGTATTAATTACCATATTCACAAATAACACAGCAGAACCCCAACCTGATAAGTTATTTATAGAATGGTTTAAAGAACATAATGATGAATTAAAACAAGAATCATTTGCATATGAAAAAAATAATGAATTAATTATTGAAGAACTATAAGTTAATTTGGATGTATGGTACTAAATACATTGAAATATTATATCTGTTAACATATTCCTGAAAAATTTGGAATACAAATTAGAAGATTAAAACAATACATAATGGTGATATTAGATGAAGGAATTATACATATTTGATTTTGATGGAACCCTGGTTGACAGTTATCGAGATTCAATTAAATTCTTCAATATAACTCTTGAACAGTTTGATCTTCCAACTTTTGATATGAATGTGGAAGGTTTGGATTATCAGATTTTTAGAGAATTCATTCATGAACAGATTAAAGGAATTGAAGAAGAATTCATGCAGCAATTTGCTCTTAACTATAAAGATAGTCCACAAGTTAATACTTATTTATATGAAGGAGTTTATGAAGTTATAGAAGAACTTCAAAATCGGGGCATAACACTTGCTATATGTTCAAATCGGGAACAGAAAAACTTAGAAGAACTGGTAAAGAATTTTTTTAATGGAATCTCTTTCAAGTATATATCAGGCACAGTTAATGAAGAATATTGCAAACCAGATCCACATAGAATTAATGAAATTATTAAAAATGAGAATATAAAAAAAGAAAAGATTTTATATTTCGGTGATAA
>NZ_JAEELZ010000110.1 GCF_016282985.1 Methanosphaera sp. | reverse complement strand
TTATCATGATTTAATAGATTCTAAAGATAAAATGAACTCCAAATATCAAAGTAAATATAATCAAACATATCATTCTATCGACGTTGAACTATATAAATTAAACAAAAGAATAGAAAATAAAAGCAAGATGGTTAATTACAAATATAATAATAAAAAAGAAAAAGTAGTTAATCAAATTCTTAACCAAATTATGTAGATGGAGTTATCCTCCACCTACTGCATCTGAACTCATTTCAGATGAAACTGTATGTTTTAAATGTTCTTTAATTTCATCAACAGATAATTCTTTATCATCTTTATCATTAGTACTGGTTTTTACGTATTTTTTATCTGTTAATTCTATGTATTTAGTATTATACCATAACTTAGTTAATTCATCAACTGCAATAAGTACCCATGAACCATTTTCATCTGTTTTTATATCTAAAACTTCACCTATAGTTCCAACGCTGCTATAAATAATATATGAACCTACTTCAATTTCATTTCCAATTTTATCTGTTACAGACATAATAAAACTTCCTTAAGTAACATTTTATTAAAAGTTATAAATTAATTTTTAGAATACTGTTTAATACTTTTTCATCATGTATTCCTTTTCGTACAATTACTGGTTTTTTATTTGTTAAATCAATTATTGTAGACGGTTGATTATTTTTAAGTTCCCCCTGATTAATATAAACGGATATATTATTCCCCAATTGTTTCTGAATTTGTAATATATTGGTAGGAGTAGGGCAGTCAGAAATATTGGCACTTGTACTGGTAATTGGGAAATCACATGTTAAATCATAAGAAACTCTGTTATCTGGTATTCTGACACCAACAACAGAAGTATTTGCTGTTAATAGTGGATTAATAATATCCTTTTTTTCTAATAAAAAAGTATATGGTCCCGGTAACGATTTTTCTATTATCTGTTTAATCTCATCATTTAAAAAAACATAATTTTCTAATTGATTAATGTCATGAAAACAAATTGATATTGATTTATCAAATGAACGTTTTTTAGTAGCATATACCTTTTTTATAGAGTTAACATTACGTATATCCGCAGCTATACCATATATGGTATCTGTAGGATAAACTACCAGTTTACCCTCTTTTAGACAATCAACAATTTTTTTAAGATTATCACCATAATTGTAGTTTAATACATTCATTCTATCATTTTTATAAAACATTCAATTATTAATTATATATATTTTAATTTATAAATAAAATAGTATGCTAAATGATAAATTACGACCACAAACAAATAAATTCACCAACTTAATTGGTGAAAAAATAGAGATAGACCCTAATATTGTAACAATAATTGGTTTATTTATTAGTATTTTCTCTGGAGTTTTATATGCATCAGGTAATTTGGCTGCAGGGGCATTATTTATTATTCTAAGTGGTTTTTGTGATATGATTGATGGAGCTATTGCACGTTCACATAATCGTAGAACAAAATTTGGAGGATTTTTAGATTCAACTTGTGATCGTTTTGCAGATGCTGCAATAATTATAGGTATCATTTATAGTGGATTTGTTGACCCAATATTAGGAGCTTTAGCAATTCATTCTTCAATTACCGTAAGTTACGTTCGTTCAAGAGCTGAACAAGAAGGAATAAAATGTTCCGTTGGTATAGCTGAACGAGCTGAAAGATTACTGATTATCACAGTAGGTTCTCTAATTGCGGCCCTTGCTGGTGGTTCACACAACATAATGATTTGTACTATCGGTTTACTAACTGTTTTAAGTTACATCACAGTATTCCAAAGAATACATCATGCTTTAATGAATTTAGATGATTAACCCCCCAAATATTTCTTTACCTGATATTTAACTTTTTTTATTTTTTTAGGATGATAAAATGACTGTTTACAATACAATAATTATAGGTGGAGGGAGTAGTGGACTACTGTCTGCAATTCACCTTGATGATAATAAAAGTATTATGTTAGAAAAAAATGATACTTTAGGAAAAAAAATCCTTATTACTGGTGGCGGACGATGCAACATTACCAATAATAACAGTTTGGAAAATTATGTAAAAAGTTTTTACAACGGAGGAAATTTTTATAGAACTGCCTTTTCATCCTTCTTCAACAAAGATGTTATAAACTTACTTGAAAGTAATGGGTGCAAAACAAAAATTGAAGAAAATGAACGTGTATTTCCAGTAACAGACAAAGCTTCAACAGTACAAAAAACTTTTATAAGAATTCTGGATAAAAGTAACACAAAATATACATTAAATACAAATGTTAATTCTGTTAAAAAAGAAAACGACTTATTTATTGTTGAAACTGATGATTCAAGAATTTTCAAATCAAAATTTTTAATTTTAGCTACGGGTGGAAATATGTATCCAAGAACTGGTTCTACTGGTGATGGATACAAGTTTGCAAAAAACTTTGGTCATAAAATTACCAAACAAATGGCAGGATTAGCACCTCTGAAGATTAGTGAAAAATGGATTAATAAACTTCAAGGAATTGATATTGAAGTAAAATTAGAAGTTAAAGCCAATAAGAAATCAGTTTTAAAAGACAAAGGTTCCATAATTTTCACACACAATGGAATTAGCGGTCCCGTTATATTAAACAATAGTATGGAAATTGAAAAACATTTAAGAAAAAATCAGAATGTTATCATAACCCTTGATTTTTGTGAACAATACTCATACGAGGAACTTGATAGAAAGTTACAGGAAGATTTTTCAAAAAACAGCAACAAAAGTATCAAAACATATTTACATAACTATTTACCAAAACGTATGTCAAATGAATACTTAAATCATTTAAATATCGATCCGACAAAAATACTTAACCAAATTAATAAAAAAGAAAGAAATATAATAAGAGATTCTCTAAAAAGATTAGTATTGACTGTTTCAGAAGTCTTAGAAAAAGAAGCATTTGTTACAAACAGTGGTGTTAAAAGAAAAGAAATAAATCCTGATACTTTTGAATCCAAAATCGTTGAAAATCTTTTTATAGTCGGGGAACTCATAGAAGGTTGTGGAATTAGTGGGGGATATAACTTACAACAAGCATATTCAACAGGTACATTAGCATCAAAAACCATTAGAAAGAGGCTGTTATATGATTCATATTAGTTATGATAGACGAAAATATCAGGAAGACATGATTAACAACATCAGAACATTTGATAATGTCGTTGAAATTGGATGTCACATCGGTACTTCCACAAAGATAATTTCCAGATTAAATCAGGATGGAATTGTTTATGCATTTGACAATAGCCCTGAAAGTATTGAAGCTATGAGTAACTTGGGCATTGAATATGCCAATATTCATTTTTTTAACGCGGACGTTAGAAATGAAGAAATATTATATGATTTTGCTAGAAAATGTGAAAAAATAGATGTGTTATGTGTTGATTTGGGTGGTGGTTATCATCCTGATACCGTTTTTAAAGTTTTCTTCATTTGGTCATCAGTCCTTAAACCTAGAGTAAGTCTTATTAGAAATAGAGGATTAATAGATTTTATTAATTCTTCAACTACAACTGAAAATATTAAATCGGATGAGGGTTTTCTTGATTCATCTGCAAAGAATATTGTTCCAAAGGATTTAAAAGAATTAAAAATGTGGTCTAAAAAATTGTAACTGTCCCTTTTTTATATTAAAAGATGAGATATGTAAAAAAATGATATATAATTTTAAAAAATGGGAAATTATTTTCAAATAGACTTAATCTAATAAAAAAAAATGTTTAAAGAAAGAAAAATATAGATAATACATAATCCATGAAATATTTATCTCATAAAATTAGAATGTGATACAATGATAGGAAAAAGAATTAGAATAGAAAGAATTATAAACCGTAAAACAGGCAAATGTGTAATTGCTCCAATGGACCATGGAATATCCGGAGGACCAATTCCAGGATTAATTAATATGACCGAAACCATTGATTCCGTAGCAAGTGGTGGAGCAAATGCAGTATTAATGCATAAAGGTATGGTAAAAAACGGACACCGTGGATACGGTAAAGACATCGGATTGATTTTACATTTATCTGCAAGTACTGACTTAAGCGTAGACCCGTACCATAAAGTACAAGTTACAAGTGTAGAAAAAGCATTACAGTTAGGTGCAGATGCTGTCAGTGTACACATCAACATCGGTTCAGAAAAAGAACCTGAAATGTTAAAAAGTACCGGTAGAATTGCTGAAGAATGTGACAAATGGGGAATGCCTTTATTAGCTATGATGTATCCTAGAGGACCAAAAATCGAAAATGAACATGACCCAGAAGTAGTTAAATTAGCTGCTAGAGTAGGAGCCGAGTTAGGTGCAGATATTGTAAAAACCAACTATACTGGAGATCCTGACACTTTTAAAGAAGTTGTTGATGGTTGTCCTGTTCCTGTAATAATTGCTGGTGGACCTAAAGTGGAAACAGATAAACAATTATTAGAAATGGTAAATGATGCCATAGAAGTTGGTGGTGCCGGAATAGCTATAGGTAGAAATGTTTTCCAAGCAAAAGATCCTACCAAAATGACAAGAGCATTAGTTGAGATTGTTCATAATAGAATGAGTCCTGATGAAGCATTAGAAATTATAAACGAATAAGGAAGTTAATTGATATGAAATTTGCATGGGTTAGACCAACAGGTACATGGAATGATCGTAAAGATGCCATAGTCAGTGCTTTAGAATCTGGAATAGAATATATAATGGATTTAGACAATTCTGAAAGCATTAAAGAATTAGGTAATGTAAAAATAGTGTCAGATAAAACAGATTCTGACATATTATTATTAGGAACTGATGAAAAAGTATCTTTAGAAGACGTTAAACAAGCTCAAGAAAGTGGTAAAGAAGTTGCAGTTTATATCGAAATTAACAATAAAGAAGATGAGTTATTAGTTTCTAAATTAGGAACTGTTGCTGATTATGTAATATTAAAAGGTAAAAATTGGAAAGTTATTCCATTAGAAAATATTATAGCAAGTCTTCAGGAACGTACTTCTAAAATTATGGTGGATGTTCCTAATTATGAAGAAGCAAAATTAGCTTTAGAAACTATGGAACATGGATCAGACGGTGTTTTATTATCTTCAAACGATGGAAATGAAATTAGAAGACTAGGAAGTTTAATTGAAAAAACTTCAAAAGAAATCTATGAACTCAAAGAAGCCACAGTTACAAAAGTTGAAAGTGTAGGTTTAGGTGACAGAGTCTGTGTAGATACTTGCTCCATAATGGAAGTGGGAGAAGGAATGTTAATTGGATCCTTCGCATCAGGGTTATTCATGGTCCACAGTGAATCATTAGAAAGTGAATACGTTGCATCCCGTCCATTTAGAGTAAATGCTGGAGCAGTCCACGCTTATGTTATGACTCCCGGAAACAAAACAAGATACCTTTCAGAACTTGAAGCAGGGGATGAAGTAATTACAATAAACACCAAAGGTGAAGCTAAAACAGCAATCATCGGACGATCAAAAATAGAAAGAAGACCATTAATGATGATTGAAGCAGAAAATAATGGTCAAAAAATTAAAACTTTAGTTCAGAATGCTGAAACTATTAGATTAGTTTCTGAAAAAGGTGAACCTATCTCAGTATCAGATATTAAAGTTGGAGATAAAGTATTAGCTTACTTTACTGATGGTGCAAGACATTTTGGAATGGCCATTGAAGAACAGATTATTGAAAAATAATTTTTTAGTTAACTACCAATAATTTTTTTAAATATTGATAATTTTTATCAATACCCTTTTTTTATTAAATATGATGAGGATTTCTTATGCGAACTTTTTTAGCTGTTGAAATTGAACCTTATATTAAAAATAAAATAGAAGAATCACAAGAAATTATAGCAGATAGTGAATCTTCAAATATTAAATTTGTTGAAGTTGAAAATATTCATCTGACCCTTAAATTCTTTGGTGAAATAGACGAGGATAAATTAGAACAGATAACTGATATCATCAACAAAACCCTTAAAAATTATAAAGAATATACTATAAAAGTAGTAAATATAGGTGCTTTTCCAAATATATATAATCCAAGAGTAATTTGGACAGGAATAAAGGATAAAAACAATACTACAATCAAATTAATTGAAGATTTAGATAAAAAATTCAATAAGATTGGATTTAAAAAGGAAAAAAATTATGTACCCCACATTACTATTGGAAGGGTAAAAAATATTTCAGACAAAGAAAAACTAAGTCAAACTTTGAAAAACCTTAAGAAAAAGTATCACGGAAAAATGGAAGTTAAAAAGATTTATATCAAATCCAGTACATTAACTCCTTCCGGACCTATATATCAAAATATAAAAGAATTCGATTTATGAGGAAAAAAATATGAGAGTTGTTGTGGGAATAAGTGGTGCGAGTGGAGCAATATTAGGAATAAGATTACTGGAAGAATTACAGAAAAATGATGTTGAAACACATTTAATTATTTCTTCCATAGCCAAGGATATCATAGAATATGAAACTGATTATTCCGTACAGGATGTAGAAAACATAGCTTCATATGTTCATGATGAAAATGATTTAAATGCCATAGTGAATAGCGGATCATTTAAATTTGATGCTTCAGTTATTATCCCATGCAGTATGAAAACATTGTCTGCAATAACTAATGGATATGGTGATAATGTTATTTCAAGAGTTGGTGATGTAACACTAAAAGAAAGAAGACAGTTAATAATTGTTCCAAGAGAAACACCGTTAAGAACCGTTCATCTGGAAAACATGACCCAATTAAGTGGAGAAGGTGCTATAATTTTACCAGCAATGCCTGGATTTTACCACAAACCTCAAACATTAGACGATCAAATTAATTTTATTGTCGGAAAAATATTAGACATAATGGATATTGATAATAACTTATTTACTAAATGGAAACAATAATAATAATTATCAGTTAAAAAAAATTGGAGACTTTAAAATGTATTTCGACATAACACCAGATGACGAGTTTATTAAAACAGAAAAAGTACCAGGACCAACAAAAGAAGAAATTAGGGCATTAGTAATCAGTAAAACAAGTTTAACTGATGAAGATGTTGTTATAGATGTTGGCTGTGGAACAGGTGGATTAACTTTAGAGTTTGCAAAAAGAGCACGCAAAGTATATAGTATTGATATGAACCCCGAAGCTATTCAAACAACACGCTGCAACTTAGAAAAATTTGGATTACAAAACAAAGTGGAACTAATAGAAAATGAGGCACTTGCCGCATTAGATGAAATAGAAGACTTCACAAAACTTATGATTGGGGGCAGTAACGGAAATATTGAGAATATTATTGAAACCGGTTACCTCAAACTTCCGGTAGGTGGAAAAATAATTATTACTTCCATAGTTTTAGAAACAGCAACTGATGCAGTACGTATGCTTAAAGATTTAGGAGCTGAACCTGAAGTTGTTTCATTAAATGTATCCCGTGGAACAATACTCGATCGTGGAGTAATGATGAAAGCACTAAATCCTATAACTATTGTTAGTGCTAAAAAATTATAATATTTTTTATCCTCCCCTCCTTTTTAAGCTATTTTTGTTCAGGTGATATTATTTATAAAGAAATATTAAAAGAAATTGAACCTTCTGCTGAAGAAAGACAAAAGGTTATAGAATTCTCCAACAAGTTAATGGAAATAATAAAAAACTACGCAAACAAGAAAAATGTTGAAATCAACTGTAGACTTGTAGGTTCAATGGCAAAAAAAACTTCATTAATGGATAAAGCAGACATAGACATTTTTATAACATTCCCCCTATCATATTCTGAAGAGGAATTAAAAGAATATGGTCTTGAATTTGGACAGTATTGTATTGAACAAGTAAATGGTAAACAAGAAATAAGATATGCTTCTCATCCATACGTAACAGGAATTATAGATGATTTTGAAGTTGATTTCGTTCCTTGTTATAACATCAAAGATGCTAGTGAATTAAAATCTGCGGTAGATAGAACAATTCTCCATACAGACTATGTTCAGGGACATTTAACAGATGAAGAAGCCAATCAGGTACTGTTATTAAAAAAATTTATGACTTCCGTAAATACATATGGTGCAAATGCCAAAGTTAACGGTTTTTCAGGGTATTTGTGTGAATTATTAATCTTAAAATACCATAACTTTGAAGAGGTTATACAAACTGCTGCAAATAAATGGCAAAATAGGTATAAAATAGATTTAGAAAATTATGGTACCAGCAATAATTATAAAGACCCGCTTATAGTCATTGATCCTGTTGACAAAAATAGAAACGTGGCAGCTGCATTAAGTATGCAGAAATATTCCGAATTCATAGTAGCCTGTCGGAACTTTTTAAAAAATCCTACGAAAGAGTACTTTAAAGATAGGATAATTAATACAGATGAAAAAGAATTACTTGATGAATTTGAAAAAAGAGGAACTAAATGTTATGTTTTATCATTTAACGTTCCAGAATTACCTGATGATGTAATTTATCCACAAATTACAAAAACAATGAATTCATTCATAAATGTATCCGAAATGTATGATTTTAATATCATTGAGAGTAATTATTTCATCGATTCAAACAATATAGCCAATATAATTTTAGAATATACTGTAGATAAATTATCCAATGTAAAAATTCATCAAGGCCCATTAGTTAAATATAATGAAAATGGATTTAATTTCAAAGAAAAATATCCTCAAGCTTATATAAAAAATAACAAATGGATTGCCGTTTCTGAAAGGAAATACAAAACAGTTCAAGAAATGGTTGAAAACATTGTAAAAAAAGAAAATAGAAGCATATTAAAATTAGGAAAAAATATTAAAGATGAAATTTCTCAAAATTATAAATTTGAGTCCATAGAAAAAATAATTAAAAAAGAGGATAATGAATATTTAGATAATATTTTCATGCATATTCATCCAGATTATAAACTTAAACGAGATTAATAGTAAAATCAATAAGTATGATGTAAAAGAGATTAAATCAATGAAAAAAGGAAGGGATTAAGAGGGAATTAATGAAAATTAAACTCGTTGATTTTAAATCTTTGTTTGAACAATAGTGCAGCCAATATGATTACAAATACGGATCCAATATTATGAACCAATGCCCCCGTAATCGGAGTTAAAATTCCAATAAAACCCAATATCATTGCAATTGTATTTAAGACTAATGAAAAGATTATTCCAAATTTTATTGTGTAATACGTTCTTTTAGACATTTTCATTAGGTAAGGTACAAACCTTATATCATCATTGATAAATACCAAATCTGCAGAATCTATTGTAATGTCACTGCCAATGTTACCCATTGCTACTCCAACATTTGCTCTTTTTAATGCTGATGCATCATTTATTCCATCACCAACCATCATAACTTTTTTTAACTTTTTTCTTAAATTATCAACAAATTCCAATTTGTCCTCAGGTAGACAGTTTGAATGTATATCATCTATATTTACCTGTTTTCCTATATCCCTTGCAACAGTATCATTATCTCCTGTTAAAAGAGTTACTTCGTATTTTTCTGATCTAAGTATATTTATTACATTCCCAATACCCTCTTTAGGTGTATCCTTTATTGAAAAACTTCCTAAAAAATCATTATTATAATATGAGTAAATTACTGTTGTTTCTTCAGTTTTGAATAGATTTTCCGGAATTTTTATATTATATTTTGTAAATAATTTCTCATTTCCCACAAGACATTCCTTATCATTTATAATACAATAAATTCCCATTCCTAATTCTACTTCGAATTCTTTAACTTCATAAAGTTCATCACTATCATAATAATCCAAAATTGCTTGAGATAATGGATGATTATAATTATTTTCTGCTGAAGCAGTAATTTTAAGAAGTTCCCGTTCATCTGTCATATTATATGCCTGAATGTTTACTACTTTGGGAATTCCTGTTGTAATTGTTCCTGTTTTATCGAAGAGAATATTATCCATTTTATATAATGATTCCAATATTGCTGAATTTTTAACTAAAATTCCATGTTTTGACAAGTTTCCTATTGCAGCTATTATTGCTGTAGGAGTTGCTAAGACCAATGCACATGGACAAAATACCACCAACACCGTTACTGCATTTGTAATGTTATTCGTAACAAAATATGCATAAATTGCCATGAATAATGAAATTACAACAACCCAATTGGCTATTTCATCTGCTTGTCTTACTATTGGAGTATCGTCCCCGTTTACATTCTCTATTAAGGATATTATTTTTTGTAATGAATTTGATTCATAATCTTCTGTAACTTCAACAATTATTTGTCCGAAATTATTTATTGTTCCAGCATATATCTCATCGCCAATTGTTTTTTCAACAGGCAATGATTCACCAGTTATAAGTGATTGATTTACCGTTGTGCTACCTTTGATTATTCTACCATCAGCAGGTATGCTTTCTCCGGGATTTATTTTGAGCAAATCCCCTTTTTTAACAATTATTGCTTCCACCATATTTTCTACATTATCTTTAATTAATCTAGCTTTTGATGGTTGCAAATCCATTAGTTTTTCAATTCGGGATTGTGTTGTAGATACTGTGATTTTTTCTAATAATCCTCCAAATTCCATTATAACAGCAATTTCTGCTGCCGCAAATATTTGACCTATATATACCGAGGCAATTATTGCTATTGATACAAGTACATCCGCTTTAATATCATGTTCTTTAATTAAACCTATTATAGAACCATAAATTATAGGTATTCCACATAGAATTAATGCAATATACGTTAAATCAATACCAAGGACATTAACATTGAAATGACTTAGTATTACACATATTGCGGATATTAAAATTATAATTACATCTTTTTTAAATTCATATAATCTTTTTTTCATCTTTATCCACCTCTTTGAACATAATACGTTAGTTTTGATTAAACGTTAAATACATATACTTATACCCCTATGGGTATAACCCATTATAATTCTTTTTATATATATACTTTACTTAACCAGAATCATAAAATCAAAAAAAAAATATTGAAAAAATAACATAATAAAAAGAGAAAAAAAGCTTCAAAGAAACTATTTTAAATAGAATAAATAAAGAGAATGTAATGTTACTATCAAACATTCCCCATACTATTTCCTTTCAAAAACAAAATTAGGAACAGCATCATCAAACGGATCAAACGTTTCAATATTCTTTATTAAAGTTGATTTCATACTGACTTTAGAATGTAAAGTAGAAGGTAATCTGAGAATACGTTTTAAATCTATGGATACTTTTGTATCAGTAATATTCATATTTATTCTACTAACAGCAGCCATTACTTTTTCAAATCGTCTTGGACCAACATCCGCTCTAAATGCTCCCCATAAATCATCCTTTAAAACATCACGATGTTTAATTACATCATTTAATAATTTTTTATTCACATTATCTAATTTTGAATCTTTTGTTAAATGAAGAATCGTATATTTAGACCATTTAGTGAAGTTCTTTGAATATCCAAAAGGAATGATAAAGTGCTGTAGATTTGTAAAACCTAATGAATTGGTTAAATCTGGCTGTTTTGCTCCTATAACATACTGAACTATCTGTCCTCTTAATTCACTAGATGCCTCCATAACATTGTCATCAATTACTCTTACGTGATAACCTCTTCCAGAATAAACCATGTTAATATTTTTTAAACCCATTTCTCCTTTTAATACATCCCTAATCATTAAAACAATTTCTTTTGCCTGATTTAAACATATGTCACATACTTCCCCTTCTTTACAGTCACAAGTTCTAATAGGAATATCCTTAGCATCAACATCAAAAACCAATTCCGACTTCTGCCAACCTTTTCGCTGCTTTGGATTGTCATAATATGCTACCGAACAATATGATGCAAAAGGTTGTTTCGCCTTAATAAAGCGTTTTAATCTAAGAGCATCCTGAAATGTTTTATACCTATCATTTGGTCCTTGACCAAAATGATCAAACCCAAATTCTCTGCTTGTCAATGAATCCATGACAAAATCAGGTACATCCTTAACATCCCATTCTTCCCTATAAAATATTTTTCTTTCATAGTTTGATGCAGGTTTTAACTCAATCTCCATTTTCTTCCACCTGCCTATTTTCATTATCCTTCTTCATTAACCTTCTTTTACGATTATAAAATGTTAACGGATTTCCTATCTTTTTACAGTCAATACTTGGCGTACATAAATGTGGCATGTGTAACTTAATTTTTTCACAACTCATCGGAGTATACCAGTGAGTTTCACCTTCATTATCTAATTTTAATTCAGAATGCAGTCCAAATCCCAATTTAGAATTTATGTTTATTTTTTCTTGTGGCTGGTCCTTAAATAAAGGGGGACTACATGATTCTGCGGCATCATATATCATAGGAATTATTTCATTTAATGTTATATCCAGTGAGGGATCCACATCAGAAATTTTAATATTTTGTTCTTGTCTTGAGAATATTCCCGGACATAATCTTGAATACGATACAAATGGTGTTAAAAACAATACAATCGCATCATTCCTTCCACCACTTTTAATTCCATCCATACACTTTCTTACACAAGGAGGGAATGCTTCCAGTTCATAATTAATTGGTTTGTCATCAATATAATTAGAACTTCCTGCAACACCATATTTTAGACTTTGAGCTTTTTGTTGTGCTTCTTTTATATCATCAGCTAAATCCAACAAAATTTGATTCGGTTCAACCATCCTTTTTGACATTTCATATACCGTTTCTATGTACTGTTTAGTATATAACCTAATCAAACCAAGCAGTAATTTAGATTTAATTCTTACCCCTGCGGTAACTTCATACATAGTTCTTGGATCTCTATTATGAATCAAATCTCCATATTCAGCAATAAAATCTTCATATTCAAGAACTAATCTACCATTTGATAATAATAATTCATTAATATCCAGTTTACCTAAATCCAGAACTTCTTTTAAATCAGTCCAATAAATGTTATTAGTATCAATTAATTGATTAAGAGCTTTTCTTAAAAAACTTGATTGAAAATCATTTGGTTCAGCTTTAAGAATTTCCAAACGTTGTGAAATTATCTCTTCTTCACAATCTAGAACCATCTTAGCTTCATGACTATCAGGCCCAAATTTTATTGCAACCGCCTGACACAATAAATAAAAGGACACTACATCATATTCATATATTTCAGGATTAAATAAATACTCGTACTTTTTTTCTTGAGTTTCTGAAGTTTTTCTAAATAAAAACCATTCAAAACGGGCAAGAGCCAAACCTTTTAATGTTTCCGGCAATGTATGAGGATCATTTAAATTTTGACCACGAGTATGATTAACTATAACCATTAAAGAATCATTTCTTTTGTCTAAAGTATCCACTTGACCTAATCTACTGACAATTTCTTTAGCATCATTACTAAATGGATTTATATATGGTGTTTTTATCATGATATTATAATATCTATATTAACACTCCTAATATATTTTAAAGAGAAGAAATTTTTCCCCCAATAACAACCATACCAATTTTTTTAGAAAATATAGCAAACTAAATAAATCATACAAAATAAATATTATTATATCTTAATTTTACAATTTAATTAATTATAAAAATTATTTAATTATTAATAAAGGGAGAATTAAAAAAGATGAGTAAGTTATTTATATCATGTGCATTACCTTATGCAAATGGTCCTTGTCACTTAGGACATCTTCGTTCCACATATATCCCTGCAGATATTTATGCAAGATATAATCGTATGAATGGAGTAGATACTGTGATGGTTTGTGCAACAGATGAGCATGGAACACCTATTGCAGTTAGAGCAGAACAGGAAAATATTAGTCCTAAAGATATTACAGACAAATACCATGAATTAATAGGTAACGATTTAAAATCCTGTAATATTTCATTAGACAGTTTTAGAAGAACAACTGATAAAATCCATTATGAAATGGCACAGGAATTCTTTAAAGAATTATATGAAAAAGGATACATTTACGAAAAAACCATAGATCAACTCTATTGTGATACTTGTCAACGTAGCTTACCTGACAGATATGTTGAAGGAACATGCCCTCATTGTGAAAGTGAAGGAGCAAGAGGAGACCAGTGTGAAGTTTGTGGTCGTCACTTAGATCCAACAGAACTAGTTGAACCTCATTGTTTAATCTGTGATGGAACCCCCCATGTTCAACAATCCGAACAATATTACTTCAAATTACATGAATTCGAAGAACCATTAAAAAAATGGATTAATGAAAATGATAAACTTCCAAAAAATGTAAAAAACTTTGCAAAAGAATGGGTAAATGAAGGTCTTAAAGATTGGATTATGACCCGTGATATGAATTGGGGTATCCCAGTACCTCTTGAAGATTCTGAAGGTAAAGTTTTATATGTATGGGCAGAAGCGTTTATTGGATATCAATCCTCAGCCAATACTTGGGCAACTGAACATGGCCTTGATTGGAAAAGCTATTGGGATGATAAAACTGTACACTTTATTGGTAAAGACATTATTTACCACCACACCATTTTCTGGCCAAGCATGTTAATGGGAAGAGATATTAAATTACCGTATTCCGTAATTGGTGGGGGATATCTTTCTTTAGAAGGACGTAAAATGTCCACCAGTAAAGGATGGGTGATATGGGTTAAAGATTTCCTAGACAAATTTGACAGCGATCTTTTAAGATACTACATGGTAATTAATGCACCATTAAACAAAGACACTGATTTTTCATGGGATGATTTCCAAAGAAGAATCAACAATGAATTGACAGATAACTTAGGAAACTATATTCACAGAACGTTTACGTTTACACATAAATTCTTTGACGGAAAAATTCCGGAACCTGGAGAATACAACGAAGAAGACAAAGAATTTGAAAGAAAGATTAAGGAATTACCAGACAAAGTTGCAGAATGTATAGAAAATTTCGAATTCAGAGATGGTTTACAAGAAATCATGAACCTAACCAAAAGTGCTAACAAATATTTTGACGTTAAAAAACCATGGAAAGCTGTTAAAGAAGATGAAGCCAGTGCAAGAACATGTTTATATTTATCAAACCAATTAGTTCATGCGTTATCCATTATTTTAACACCATACTTACCTGAAGCAACACAAAAAATCCGTGAAGTTATAGGTATGCCAACAGAAGTTGTAGATGGTTTTACAAACTTTGAGGATAGAATTCCTAATGTAAACTGGAAAGAAGCTAAAGAGTTTTTAGAAGCAGGACATGAAATTAAAAAGGCCAAACCATTATTTAAGAAAATTGAAGATAAAATAATTGAAGAAGAAAAAGAAAAATTATATGCATTAGATGAAACAGAAGAAGAGGATGAAAACATGAGTGATTTAATAAGTATTGATGAATTTGCTAAAGTAGACCTAGTTGTTGGACAAATTAAAGAAGCGGAAAAAATTGAAGGTTCTAAAAAATTACTAAGAGTACAAGTGGATATTGGTGATGAAATTAGACAAGTAGTTGCAGGTATTGCTGAAAAATATGAACCTGAAGACTTAATTGACAGAAAAGTTATTGTAGTTGCAAACTTACAACCAGCAAAATTATTTGGTGTTGAATCAAATGGTATGCTCTTAGCAACAGATAGTATTGAACTTTTAACAACAGAAGGAAATGTTGGTGAACATATAAAATGAGCGAAACCTTAGTGACACAAAGTGAGAAGTATCTTAAAAAGATTCAAAGTAAACCTATCCTAGCTGAAAGTATTGAAGATTTTGATAGTTTTATAGAAATTTTTATATATTTAAAAAAGAATTTGGAAACTCTTCAAAATCTCAGAAATAAAATGGAAATAAGAGGTTTTACTTCTCCTTATAGTGCTTTAAAAAGATTTGGAAAAGGGGGAGGGAATAATTCAACTGAAATTATTCCAGATGATGTGCATGATCAATCCAGACATGCACAATATTTCCGTATTAAGGCATCTAATAAGAAAAATATCTTAGATCAAGTCAAATCTGCTATTGCTTCACATAAAATAGCAATAGGTCACTTAGAGGAATATGCTACAATTACTTGTAAAAAATGTAAACAAAAATATAAAAAGAACAATATTGAACAAATATTACAATTTAACGATGAATTTGAAGTTGAAGACGTTACATGTGAATGTGGTTCAACAGATTTCGATATTCAATCCAATAATAGTGGAATTTGTAGATTAGAATTAATTAAATATTTACCATTAGGTGGGGAATATTTACTTAAACGTTCACAACTTACCAAATATAGTGTTGAAGCTTATAGATCCATTATTAAAGTAATGAAACAAGAAAAAAGAGGTTTAGTAAAGAGTGTAACTGTTATTGCTAAAGTAAAAGATGAAAAAACTGGAAAATGGGTTAGTAAAAAAGCAAACATTGACTATGCTGATGAATCAAACTATGAACTAGAATTACGTAAAAGATATGGTTCAAATGTAAGAATTGAATTGCTCCAGTTTAATCATAAAAAACCATCACTTATCAATGACAAATATGTTCAAAATGCTTTGGCTATAGCATACTTACAATACTCTGAAAATATAATTAATCAGAATATTGATGAAATTATACCATTACACATTAAAAATCTTGAAAAAATTAATTTATATAAAAAATTGGTAGAAGAAGCCAGAAATGATGCTAGTAAATTGGCAAGAGAAGCAGAAGAACGTTTAGAACTTGAAGAAGAATTAAAATATATTAAACTTAAAAAAAATAATTTGATGAATAAAGATAGAATTTTAGATCGGGAACTTAGGGAAGATATTGAAAAGAAAGTTGAAATAAAAAAACATTTTTACATGGAAACTCCTAAGACTTTACTTTTATGGGACATATTTAAATATTATTTAACAACCACCGAAAGTAGAAGAAACAACTATTCTGGACCATTCCCCAATCTCAGACCAACCTTAGATTCTAATCAGATAAAAGTTTTTGAATATATTTTTCCTAAAGACGTTGTGAATCTGCTAATAGATTACGAGGAAAACATAGCCTCTCTAAATAATATGAAAGAAACTATCCATTATAAATCAGAATTAGAAACAAAAATTAAGAATTTACATTTGAAACCTAATCAAGAAGCAATAGGTGCAGTAGCTTTACATAACAAATGTGACATTTCATTAAATAAGGCAGCAGATTTATTACATGTTTCACATGAAGAAGCTACAAAAGAAAAGAATAACCTTAAAAAAATTGAAAAACCAACAACTAAAAAGGCAAAAAAATTCTTAGAACTGATAAATAAATAATGAGAGATGTTTATATGAGTTCAAAAGTACATGTAAATAAACCATTATCATCAAAATTAATTATTGAAATTTTAGATGAAAACCCAGATCTGGAAGAAATAAATTGTCCTTTAAGTTTATATGAAAGAACTTCTGAAGTATATCTCGATGCTTTAGGTGAACTTGGTATTACAATAAATATTATTGAAAGCAGAGGTCGTCCTAAAAAATATGATGATGATTTAAAAGACACTATCAATGAAATGATTAGTTCAGGATTATCTGTTAAAACTATCGCTTCTAGATTAAATATTGATACAAAAACTGTGTATTATCTTAAAAAAGATAAATTAAAACAAGGTCCTAAATCAAAATATTCTGATAAAACAAAAAAAGAAATAATTAGATTAAAAGATGAAGGAATACCTGTTACGAAAATTTCTGAAAGATTAAAAATTCCTATTAGAACAATTTATTATATTCTTAAAAAAAATAGAGAAAATTAAGATTGGGTGTATTTAAATGAATTCAACAGAATTATTACTTATTTCAGGATTTTGTGGACTTATATCTTTCTTAATTACGTTTTTTTGTATGCCAACTTTGATTAAAAGGTTGAAAAAAGCTGAAATTGTAGGTAAAGATATTCATAAATTAACAAAACCTGAAGTTGCAGAAATGGGTGGTATTGGCATATTACTTGGTTTTGCTATTTCAATTATGGTAGGAGTATATCTATGTCCACAATGGCAATCCCAACTGACTATTACTTTGATAGTTATTTTACTAACCGGAATTATTGGAATGGTTGATGATCTGATAATGTTATCATCTAAGGAAAAGTTGATACTGTTATGGATAGCCGGTCTTCCGATTATGTGGGTAACTCCACCAAATGTAGGAATTATATATATGCTACTTATTCCAGTAGCCGTTTCAATTGCTGCTAATCTAACCAATATGTTGGCAGGATTAAATGGTATTGAAACAGGGTTAGGAATCATTGCATTAACTTCATTAACATTATCCTGTATTATAATGAACAAATATGATGTTGCTATTATATCATTTTCAATGCTTGGAGCTTTAATTGCATTTTTATTTTATAACAAATATCCTGCAAATGTATTTCCTGGAGACGTTGGTACATTAATCATAGGAGCTTGTATTGCAATTATAGCATTTATAGGTAGGGTAAAAATTATAGCTTTCATTGTTTTACTACCTAACATAATTGATGGAATTTTAAAATTCCATAGTGCAGGAGTAATGGAACGTCAAAACTTCAAGCCTACTGAAGTAAACGAAGAAGGACAACTTGTCGTACCGGCAACCGGTTTTAATTCATTGATAAGATCTATTCTTAAAAAACCTATGAAAGAAAAACAAGTTGTTTATATTATCTGGGGAATTGGATTAATATTTGGATTATTAGGGATTCTAGTAGCTTATTTTGCTAGAGGAAATATAATCTAATTATATCCATTTTACTTTTTTTGTTTCAATTTTGTAATTGTTTGTTTGACAATTTTCATAATACAAATCACTGTTTTTTTGATTAAAAGTTTCAGATATTGTTTTTCTGATATAATAATTTACTCTAGATCCTACTATTTCTTTTTGATTATTCGTTAAATAATTATCTGAGTGAAGAAATACCTGCAGAATTATACTTCTATTATTATTCATCATACTTATGTTTATAACACTTATTTCTGTTGGATATAATAATTTAGGATAATTTAACATATAATTATTAAATGTATCATTATAATACATTGCATATGCATTTTTATCAATACCTATTTGTGCTCCTATCTGTGCAGATTCCAGAATAGTATTTTTTTCTGATTCTTCAATTAATATTTGACTCATCGTAATTAAAATTACAATTATTATCCCTATCACTAAAATATATTCTGCTACAATTTGTCCTTTATTATTCATAATATTTCGTTCTGATATTTACATAAATTAAATAGATAATTAAGTATCTTGAATGATTTCTATTGAATTATTAATATTTACAAATTCATATACATATCCTGGTTTTAAAACATATTTTTTAGATTTTAATATATGTTTAGAAAATAATTGAGAATACGTAATTTGATAATGTGAATTTATAAAAACTCCCGAATCATTGATTTGAAGAACATATGTTT
>NZ_JAEELZ010000109.1 GCF_016282985.1 Methanosphaera sp. | reverse complement strand
GGTATAAATTCGAATGGTGTAATATTGTCTTTATTATCATCAAACTCTTTATATTCAGCTTTTGGATAGTTTAAACCAGCCATACTTAATCCTTTTTCATTAGTTGCATCATAGTATAATGGGTAATTATCTACAACATATGCCATTCCTATTATTGAATAGTGTGTTTCTATATTATCTACTTGTCTGAATTGAAATTCGTAGTTTTGAGGAGTAATCACTACACTTTCGTTATATGAGTATTCCAAGTCCAAATTTCTTCCAAAATAATGTTCTGCTGCAATTAAACTGATTGCTGTACACATAAATGTCATGCCTCAATGTATTTATTTAATTATATATAATAATATATTAAAACTAGCATAATTATATTACCAAAAACATTTATGTTTCAGATTGATAAAAAAAATATATAAAAAAAATAGTAAGAAAAGGTACTAATATGTATTTAAAAGTTCATAAATCTCTGGAATTACCTTTTCAAATTTAACTCCATAGTTATGATTTGGGTCATCAATAGTTTTTTCAATTGCCTTTTTAGTAAATTCTCCTGCAATTTTTGCACTACTTGTTGGAGATTTACCTAACATGGATGATCCTACAAATGCTGAAGCAAAAACATCACCAGTACCATGTGATAAGTGATCTATTTTATCATTGTAGACAAACTGAATATCTGAATCTTCTTTATCTGAAACTAACATTCCTAATTGACCTTCTTTATGATTATCTCCTTTTAAGATAACATGTTTTTTTGTAAATTCGGAAAGATCTTTTGCTATTTCTTCCATTTCTTCTTTTGAGAAATCTGGTTTCCATTCTTTATGTAATAAATAACAAGCTTCTGTTGTGTTAGGTAAAATGTAATCTCCTAATTTACAAAGTTCACCCATTTTATCAGCAAATTCCTGGTCAAATCCATAATAAAATTCACCATAGTCTGCCATAGCAGGATCAACAAAAACAACGCCATCCGGTTTAAGTCTTGAATCTATAATATCCTTAATGTAATCCAATTGTTTAATTGAACCTATGTATCCCGTATATATAGCATCAAAATAAATTCCTTCTTTTTCCCAATGTTTTTGAATGTCTGGTAGATCTTCTGTTAAATCTCTAAATGTGTATCCTGAAAAACCTGCAGTATGTGTAGATAAAACTGCTGAAGGAAGTACTGCAGTTTCAATACCGAAAGCTGAAATAATTGGTAATGCTACTGTTATTGAACACTGTCCATAGCATGAAATATCTTGAATTGTTAAAATTTTTTTTGTTTCACTCATCTTATCAACCTATTATTATATTATTAATTCTCTTATTAATATTTAATTAGTAATTTTTTAAATATACCAAAAATAAGTATATAAAAATCTGTAATATTATTAAATAATGAATTTAAATTATACATCTTAAATAAATTTGATTTTCCTACTTTATTTCTTTAATTAAAAATTTTATTTGAATATATAACATTGTTATATTTATTATGTTATATAAATATTTTCTTAGTTAATTGTATAAAAAAAAAGATTTTATCTGATATGAAAATATGAAAAAAAAATTAAAACTTCAGTAATCCATTTAATAGATTAAGAAGTTTATATTTATAAAATTAAAATTTATTGTACATCTATTGCGCCAAATAATAAAGGTATAGGTCTTCCTTCATTAATTGCATTAGTACATACATAAGCATCATATGCGCTATAAATAACTAATCCAACTCCTAATATCAAGGTGATTAAAGCTCCTCCTATATCATCGAAACTAGATATAATTATTGCATTTATTATAGTAACAATTACACCTGTTACACATAATACTATTCCTCTTTTGAATAATCCTAAGTATAATTGACCAATTCCTGATAAGAAATAAAATATTAATCCGCCAATGACATCCAATACTACTGCAATTCCAGCATTTTTTTTAGACGGAACATTATTATTTTGTCCTTGATAAGTATTTTGTTGATTATTTACTGGTGGTTGTGAAGTTTGTTGGTAATTTTGAGATTCAATATTTTGATTATAGTTATTTTGTTGAACTGATGAACTACTATTATTAGGATTGAAATCTATTGATTCATTAGAAGCTACATTCTGTAACTTTGTTCCACAGGATAAACAAAAATTTGATTCATCCTGATTATCATATCCACAATTTTGACATTTTTTCATAATATTCACCTCATGAATTATTATTATTAAACTTAGTATATTATTAATAATTATTATACTTATTTCTTTAATTATGATAATTTATTAAAATTTTTTCATTATTTAAATTAGTTACCTGAAACATTTAGATTAATAAATTTAGTAATAATAAAAATATATAATAATAATTCAATATAATAAGAATTATATGAAATAAATAATTTTTTGGAGTGAAAAAAATTGTTAGAAGAATATTTCCCATTTATAGGATTGTTAATATTTGGTAACATAGAAAATCTTATCCTGGCATCACAGGGAGAAGTAAAAAAAAGAAATGTATTATCCTTATCTATAGTCAGTATAATTATAGTAATTGCCTGGTTTATATTAGGAACAATATTAACTGAAGAAGCAATAAAATATTCAAATTACATTAACTTTATAGGTGGACTTGCAATATTTCTATTAGGTATTCAATCAGTTGTAGAAGTAATGAAATCAAAAAAAGCTGTTAAAGAAGAAGAAAATTAGGTGATTTAATGAATATTATCAAGGACTGTAAAGGATTTTGGGTATTATTAATATTTGGAAACATAGAAAATCTAATACTGGCATCACAGGGAGCAACAAGCCACGTAAATTCTATAATATTATTGGGTTTAAGTATAATCTGTGTAATCTTATGGTTATTAACTGGAAAATATGCAACTAAATATGCTATTAAATACGCAGATGAAATTGAAATTATTGGTGGACTAGCAATAATTATTTTAGGTATTCAAGCCATGTTAGAAGCTATAGGAATAATGTAAAAATAATATTCAAAATATGAATATTATTATAATTTTTTTAATTATTATTTAAAACTAATAAATCCTTTTTTTCATATTTACATGATCCTTTAAGATTTTTTTTATAATTCCAACATTTTACAGCATCTTTAAATGTTTTATCATTATTGTCATTGAAAAAATCCCGAATATAATTATTATATTTAAATTGTTTATCTATTTTTGTTTTGGTCTTTTTTGAGTTATTTTCTATTTCATTGTATGCTATAATAGCCTGTGCAAATGTTTTTTCAGGATTGTTTTTAAGCCATTTCTGAAATTTCACTTTAAATTTAAAATGTGAACCAATATTTTCTTCAAAGAAACTTCTAACTTCCTGAGAACAAATAAAATTTTCACCGATTTTTGAATCTAAATAAATATCATTATGATTTTTTTTCCTTTTTTGTTTAATGCATTTTCCTATTTTTTCACCAGTATCTAAGTAATGTATGATTCGTTCTTCAAGATCTTGTTTATTTCCACTAACT
>NZ_JAEELZ010000108.1 GCF_016282985.1 Methanosphaera sp. | reverse complement strand
GTCTATAAACCAAGCGATTACATGGTAATAGGACCTAATAAGTTTTTTGTTAATTATATATCTGGAATATTACCAGACCTTGATGTTAATGGCGTTTCAGAATATACTATTGAAGAAGTTTTTGAAAAATATGTAGGTGAAGATTATACTATTAATAATAATTTAGATAAAATAATTGACCATGATAATGTATCAAAGATTAAAACATCATTAGAATTAAAAAATAAGATAGATGAATACTTTAAAACAATTGAAATACTCCCGGAAAATGATTTTACAATTAAAGGTGAAGTAATAATAAATAAAGGTGTAATAAAAAATTTTTATAATGACATAAATCAAAATTATTATAAGAGTATTAGGTCTAAAGTGGAAAGATTGATTCTTTTAATGACTAAATATATTGAGACAAATAAGGAAAGCATAATTTCAAATTTGATAAAACGAAATGTCAGTAGTGAAGTTATAAACGATGTTAAAAATAATATTGGTTTACATTTGAAAAAATATTTCAAAGTTTTAAATCTAAAAATCAAAAAAATATATATATCAATATTAGAAGACATGAATTTGAATACTAATGAAATAAGTAACAACAAAATTGATATCGAAGACATTCCCCCATTACTTTATATTAGATATTTGCTTATTGATGATAACATTTTTGAAAACTATAAGCATATAGTTATAGATGAGGCACAGGATTATGGACAATTTGCATTCTATGTATTAAACAAAATGTTTAAAAATGCAACGTTCAGTATTTATGGTGATCTTGCACAAAGCCTTTATTCATATAGAAGTATAGATAACTGGGAATGCTTGAATGATATATTCAATGATGTAGAAATATTAAAACTAAATAAAAGTTATCGTACTACGATAGAAATCATGGATGAAGCTAACAAGATAAATAAAAAACTAAATTTAACGGAAGCTATACCTGTAATAAGACATGGTGATGCAGTTGAGTATATTAATAAGAATATAATAGAATTAATGAACGAGTTGAATAAAAAGTACAAGACGATAGCTATAATAACTAAGACACAAGATGAAGCGGATAAGCTATATGAAAAACTTAAGGATGAGATAAATATTAATCTAATAAACAAAGCTAACTTAAATTATGACAGTAATATAAACATATTACCGAGTTATTTATCTAAGGGACTTGAATTTGATAGTGTAATAATTGTTGATTCATTTGATAAGGAAAATGTTATAGATTTAAAACTTTTATATGTTTCGATGACTAGAGCTTTGCATAAACTTGTAATCGTTGGCGACAATAACTTATAGTATAAAATAGTTTTGTTTAATACTATGCAAGAATATAAAATGGCTAGCAAATATTTTATGATTCTTAGCGGTATTAGGATTCTAAGAGTATTAAATACTCTTTTTTGTTTATTTTTTTATGTATTTTTGATATAATTAATATAGTATAGTATTGATGGGGGATGTTTATGAATCAAACCGAATTAAATGAATTAAAATTAAAAATATCAAAATTAGATATAAATGACAAAAAGATGAGGGATTTATATTTGAGAAAACTGGCGTTGGGTGAAATACAGGGACCTATGTTAGAGTATGCAAGTGTAAGTAATCCATGGTATAAATACTATGACGAGGAAGCTGTAACTAGCGAAGTTCCTGAAAAATCAATGTTCCAGTATCTTATTGACAGCGTTTCCGAATTTTTAGATGCAGAAGCACTTGATTTACGTATGGATTTTAATAACTTTGATAAAAGCATTAGAACGCTGACATATAGACAATTTTTAGAAGAAACAGTTACAGTAGCCTGCGGTTTAATTGAACTAGGAATTAAGCCAAATGAAATATTCTTAAATATGATTCCTAATGTCGTTGAAAGTAGGGAGTGTATATATGGTGGTAATGGTATTGGTGCTACTGTATACCCGATTTCTCCGATGATTCCAACTAGTAAATTTTCAGAGATTATCAAATTGAATTCTATAAAAAATGTTGCCATTTTTGGCGCGTTTTATGATAAGTTTTCTGAATTTTTGAATAACGATTCTATTAAACATATAATTTATTTGAATGGTTTGGAAGCACTACCTCCATTAGCACGAAAGATAGCTATGCTAACTGATAAAGAAAAAAAATATACAATACCAAAAGATAGTAGAATTATTACTTGGGATAAAATATTAAATGCCGGTAAAAAGTATAGAAGAAAAAATAAAATTAAAACATTTAAAGATTTTAAACCATATTATGAAAAAAATCATATTGCAGTAATAGTTGGAACAAGTGGAACAACTGGTATTCCTAAGGGTGCTTGTTTGACTGATAGAGCAGTTAATGCATGTGACTTCAGTGAGGAATTAGCTCATCCGTTTGAAGCTGGCGAAGTAAATTTGGATGTTTTGATACAATCCATATCTTATGGATTAGGAATTATGCATCATACTATGTGTGGAGGATTAAAAAATATAATTATTCCACAATTGGTTACTGATAAAATCGCGATGTTATTAAAGAAATTCAGGCCACAACACTTTTCTGGTGGACCAATACATTATGAAAATATAATTAAAAGTGATGAATATAAAAATGGAGAATTACCACAACCAAAAAATTATTTATGTGGTGGAGCTTCTTTGTCCAAGAAAACTGAAAAAGAATTAAATGGTAATGTTGATGAAAATTATGTTGAACCAAAGACTGGTGAATCTAAAGTATTTGTAAGGCAAGGATTGGGATCAACTGAAAATATGGGTACTGGAATATTTACAACTAGAGGAGCTTATAAGTTTGGTAGTGTAGGAATCCCTATTGCTCTTTCAAATTGTGGAATTTTTAAATATGGGACAGATGAGGAACTTCCATATGGAGAAGTTGGTGAAATTTGTATGTCTGGCGATACGGTAATGGAAGAGTATTTAAATAATCCAGAAGAAACTGCTAAAGTAATTAAAATTCATTCTGATGGTACTAAATGGTTACATTTAGGTGATGAAGGATATATGGATAAAGATGGCCATGTATATATGCTTGATCGATATAAAAACATTTTCATGAGGAATGGCTTTAATGTTCATCCAGAAAAAATTCGTGAGACTTTGTTAAAATCACCGCATGTTGCTGATTGTTGTGTTGTTGGTGTTGATCACCCTATTGAAATGAGCGTACCAGTTGC
>NZ_JAEELZ010000107.1 GCF_016282985.1 Methanosphaera sp. | reverse complement strand
GGTGAATTTTGGGGTGTTTTTCATCTAAATAAATTGTAACTGATTTATTTTTTTGGGAGATATTTCATATTGAAAAAAATATGGTGAATTAAATATGGATAAGTTGAAAACTCGTGTTTTGTTTGTTGCATTGATTATTTTAGCATTGGTGTCTGTAAGTGCTGTTGCAGCTGCAGATGTTGATGATGTAGTCAGTGCAGAACAAGATGATATTGATTTATCCGAAGAGACAGTCAGTGATGTTCAAAGCACTGAAGAAACAGAGGTCTTAACCGAAGATGAACCGGCTCAAAATCCTGATGGAAGTAGTTATATTACTGTTAAGTTTTCATATATGACTGAAGACGGTCCAGTGGAAGTGGTCAATCAATCATTATCAAAAAAGGTTGCTGCTAATAGAAATTTAACAATTTCTTATTCCAATTTGTTAAATAATAAACCTCCTGTTAACAGATTCAAATATAATGGTTTGAATTATAATTTCACTCAATACTGGGAAAATAGTGTTACTGGTGAAATTTTTAAACAAGGTAGGGGCTGTGATCAGGTATTTTTACCTACTGGATATAATTATACCGTTGTTTTAACTGCTCAGTATGAAACTTATGTTGATACTTTTGTAAATATCTCTTATATTGTTAAAGACAGTACTGGTAATGAAGTAAATATAACTGAATCATATAATATACCATACCCTGGTTCTTATTATGATGTGTTTGTATCTAAGAATAATTTTACCAATCTGAATAAAACATATAATGGATACAATCTTGATGGTTTTGAGTATTACTTAGATCATTGGGAAGATGGTGAAGGTAATTTTGTAAATTCCACTAAAAGTTATAACCATGGATATACTGGAGAGAATTATACAGTAACCTATAAAGCTATTTATAAGGCTAAAGGAAAACCATCTAATATCACTGTTAAAGTAGTTGGTTTAAAAGATGTAAATGGTAATGATGTCAATTCTGAATTAACTAACAAAATTGACCCTGGTGTTACATGGATTATTCGTTACGCTATGTTTGAAGATGAAATAGACAGATATAATACATATGATGCTAATGGAATCCATTATACATTTAAACATCTTTTAGATCCTGAAGGTGTACCAATCACTGATCCAGAAAGTTATGAAAGAACTTTAAAACCTAATGGAACAGATTATACTGTAGTTTTTACTGCAGTATATGATGAAGAGGTTATAGGTAATTTCACTTTAATCTACACTGATAAGTTTGGTCATGGCAGTGGTAGTTGGAGTAGTATAAACAATTATGGTGTTGACTTTACACACACTTTCAGAACTCCTGCGGATATTCCATCTGGCGCAGTATTCTTATACTGGGAAAGAGAAGATACCAAGGAAAAATATTATCCAAATTCTTCTGACCAATACCAGTATACTATTACATATGAAGAATTTGCTGGTAAAGATGTAAAAGTTTATGTAAATGCTGTCTATGACCTTAAGACTAGTATTGAGCTTGAAGAGATTACTGGCTATGTTGGTGATGTTGTAGATATTGTAGCTAAAATCACTGAGAATGTTAATAATACTCTTGTTCCTACCGGTGGAACTGCTACTTTAACTATTGATTACAGCAACAAGCTTAGCAATGGTTTATTAGGTGCAAGTACTTATACTCAGACTGTTGAAGTAGTTGATGGTCAAGCTGTATTTAAGGATGTTAAACTTGAAAATCCTGGTACTTATGCTTATAAAGTAGAATATAGTGGATATGAATATAATCAACATTCTGAAGGAATTAACGACTATCTTTCTTCTGAAGCAGAATCTAAACTTAATATTTTACCATTAAACACTACTACCACTAGTGAAGATGTTTCTGGTACAGTCGGTGATAAGAAGGATATTACCGCGGATATCGTTGATCAAAATGGAGACCCTGTACAAAACGGTACAGCTGTCTTAAAAGTTAATGGTAAAGAATACACTGCTGAAGTAAAAGATGGTAAAGCTGTATTTAAAGGTGTTGAATTAACTGAAAACACTACTGCTACTATTGAATATTTAGGAAACGATTATTACAATCCTTCCAATACCACTATTCAAATTACTGTAACCGCTCCTGAAGAACCAGAGGAACCAGTAGATGAACCTGTGGATGAGCCTGAAGAAGAACCTTCCACTCCTGCAGCAGAAAAAGCAGTTCCTGTAACTCCTGCAGCTGGTAACCCAATTGCTTTAGTGGTTTTAGCATTAATGACTTTAGTATCAACTGTCTCATTCGGACGTAAAAAATAGATATTTTATTTAGAAGAATTTATTTCTTCCATTTTTATTTTTTTTTAAGATTTTTTTAATTTTCATTCTCTTTTTATACTTTTTTTAAGATTTTTTTAAATATTTTTTTAAATTCATTCATTTTTTATAATTCGATTATTAACAAATTAAACAATTAACTAATTTAAGTATTATATTTTTTTATTATTTTTAGTAATTTGCTAAAATATAATAATTTTATTCAATTTTTATGCTAATCTTTATATATAACAAATAATTAATTATATATTATATGTAACGGGGTTTAACTATTTTAAGGTTAAGCTTTTTTTGATGTTATTGGAATATGACAAATTTCTAATAAATTTTTATTATGATTTAAAGATGTGATTCATTTTATCGGAAGTATGATTTTTATATTTTTAGATTAAGATGAGCATATTTTTTCTCTAAAAAGTTACATATTGTGAATTTTTTGGAGTGTTTTTCATCTAAATAAATTGTAACTGATTTATTTTTTTGGGAGATATTTCATATTGAAAAAAATATGGTGAATTAAATATGGATAAATTGAAAACTCGTGTTTTGTTTGTCGCATTGATTATTTTAGCATTGGTGTCTGTAAGTGCTGTTGCTGCTGCGGATGTTGATGATGTAGTCAGTGCAGAACAAGATGATATTGATTTATCCGAAGAGACAATATCTGACGTTGATGAATCAAGTGATGATAGTGCATTAGGTGATCTTGACCCAGAATATGGTGACATTGACCCAAATCCTAACCCAACTGGAAGTAGTAAAGTCACTGTAAAGATAAATTATATTAACAAAACTACTGGAGAATGGAATTGTGCAACTACCACTAATTCAGCAGGATGGACAATAACTGTTGAAACAAAATGTAATCAGACTGTTGGTATAGAAAATATGAATAATTTCACTTTTGACGGTAATCGTTATGTTTTCACTGGTTGGAAAGATGACCAAACAGGTCAAAATATAGTTACTGGTGAAAAGAAATCATTTAACAACTATAAAGATGAAGACGGTTATAGTCATAATTATACCTATTCATATACTGCTCAATATACTATTACTCCTCTTGGCAGTTTGAATTGTAAATATGTTGATAATTTCGGTAATGGTGGCGGTGGTGAAAGCCATACTGCAGATGATGTGACTTATGAACATACATTTAAAGAACCAGCGGATTATCCTAAAGATAACGTAGAATTCTTATACTGGGAAAGAAATGATACTGGTGACAAATTTAATCCTGGTGATAAAATGACTGTCACTCCTGCAGAATATGAGGGTATAGTGCTAAATATCACTGTTACTGCTGTTTATAACATCAAAACCAGTATTGAACTTGAAGAGATCACTGGCTATTTCGGTGATGAAGTGGACATTACTGCAAAAATCATTGAAAAAGCTAATAATGGGGCTGTTCCTGGTGGAACTGCTACTTTAACTATTGAGTTCACTAACAAACTTAGTGATGGAACATTAGCTGCAGGCACTTATACTGACACTGTTGAAGTAGTTGACGGTCAAGCTGTATTCAAAGGTATTAAACTTGATGCTACTCCTGGTACTTACGCATATAAAGTAGAATATAGCGGATATCCTTATAATAAACATGAAGAGGGAATTAATGAGTATCTCACTTCTGAAGCGGAATCCAAAGTAAATATTTTGCCATTAAACACTACTACCTCTAGTGAAGATGTTTCTGGTACAGTCGGTGATAAGAAAGATATTACCGCGGATATCGTTGATCAAACCGGGGACCCTGTACAAAACGGTACAGCTGTCTTAAAAGTTAATGGTAAAGAATACAAAGCTGAAGTAGAAAATGGTAAGGCTGTATTCAAAGATGTGGAATTACCTGATGAAAGTACTGAAGCTACTATTGAATACTTAGGAAACGAATATTATAATCCATCCAACACTACTATTCAAATTACTGTAACTCAACCTGAGGAACCAGAGGAAGAGCCTGAGGATGAACCTGTGGATGAACCTGAAGAAGAACCTTCAACTCCTGTTGCAGAAAAAGCAATTCCTGTAACTCCAGCAGCGGGTAATCCTATTGCTTTAGTAGTATTGGCATTATTAACTTTAGTTTCAACTGTCTCATTCGGACGTAAAAAATAGAAATATTGTTTAGAAGAATTTATTTCTTCTATTTTTAT
>NZ_JAEELZ010000106.1 GCF_016282985.1 Methanosphaera sp. | reverse complement strand
TTCCCACGTTAATACCGTATACGTAGTTGGAACCTGTTGCGATAACTTTGGAGTTGGTGATTGTGTTGTTTTCTATTACTACTCCTTTACCGGTTGATTGGAAGTCTATTGCATCAATACTTGGGTAATATGAACCTTCAGCAACTTCAGCACCGTTTACTACTACTCCCACATTTTCTACTGTGTTGTTGTTTGAGCTTATGTATAATGCACTGGATTGTGGTAATCCCACATAATCTTTATCATATGCAACATCAGCAGATGGGATGTATGCTGTAATAATACTGTTGGTGATTGTGTTTTCATCACCTGCAAATTCTATTAGGTGTAATGGCATGCTGCTGTTTACAAATATGATTGAATTTTTAATTACATTACCTTTTGATTCAAAGTATATGGCATCCATGTCTTTGTTCATGATAGTAATTCCATCAAGTACAACTGTAGCACCATTGCCTGTTATAATTTGACTGTCATGTAATGTTGCGAAATCATCAGCTTTAATGGTTACGTTTACTCCTTCAAATATGAACTGGGTGTTTTCTGTAAAGTCACCATATATTGGAATTTCAGTATTGTTGTATTCTTCTTTTAATATACCGTTTTCATCGAAGTAGAAACTGTAAGTGTCATCGGTTAATCTGTAATCAGGTATGTTGTTTTCGATGGTGTTGTCTTCTCCAGTGTCTGCTACTGCCTTATCTCCTCTGCCTGCCGGTGATAGGAGGTAATTATCTGTGATTGTGTTGTCGTCACTTGTTACGTTTACTGCTGGAATTTCATCAATAGGTGCTGTAATTGTAATATCATTAAATGTTACAGTGTTATTATTAGCAGCTTTTACTCTTAGAAGGGTAGGGCATATTTTTACTCCTGAAGTGTATGAGTAAATTGTATCTCCATAGTCTCCTGAATTTTTGACTGTAGCGGTTATATCAATATGGTTATTTGTTACCACTCCATTTTCAGAATCTCCAAGACCTATACCAACTCCATTGTCTGCATTGATTATTACATCATTGTTTTCAACAAGATTTGATTTTGCAATGTATACTTCAATACCCCATGCATTTTGAGTTTCATCTATTTCTACAATGTTATTTGTCACTTCATTGTTTTGAACAATTATAACATCATATGAACCGTAATCCATGAAACCTGCAACAATAATACCATAAGTTAAATTATTTGATTTAACTGTTACGTTGTTGCTGCTGATAGTTGAATTAGATATTATTGATTGAATAGCATTAGCATAATATTCTGTAGTTGTTGTTACATTGTTGTTTTCAACTAATGATAATATAGCATGGTTAAGGGTTAAACCATATGCATATACTTTGGATTCTGTATTGATTATATTATTTGTTATTTCTATATCGGATACAGGTGTTTGCTCTGATTCCCACATATCCCATTCTTCATCATATTCCGTTTCATATTTACCTGTTACATAAACTCCGTAAATAGTACCTGTTGCTTCTGCGGCCTGTGTGTTTGCTCTTGTAGTGATTGTGTTATTGTCTATGATTAAACCATCAGATGCTAATGCCTGTATTGAAAGGGTATTTACTTGAGTAATATTTGTTCCAGGTTTATTGTATTTAATATTATTTTCAGGACCAGTTGTGGTTATAATATTGTTTTTAATTATGTTGTTTTCTCCACCATCAATATCTATTGCGTGAGTGAATTGATTTCCATCGTTTGTTAAAGTAATGATGTTACCTTCAATACGGGTTGTTAAAGCATCTTCTAACATTATTAATGGAATTTCAATATTATTGGCATTCATCTGAATGTTTGTAACATTCACACCATCAGAATCTATAAAGAATGTACAGTTGTTTAACACTGCCTGTGTTTCAGCAGTAGTTAAATTTAATGGAACAGAAATAACCATATCTCTATTATTAAATACACCATCGAACCTAAGTTCTGCACCAGCTTCAACAATATCTTTAGCTGTACCATCATCATTAAAGAATTCAGACCAAGTACTATCAGTTAAAGTAAAAATAACCGGTCCCGGTTTATTTGCAGAAATCGTATTAGTTGTAGTATCACCATTTACTGCATCGTTACCCTCTTTATCAGCTGAATAAATAATATTTTTTGTTATAGTATTTTCTATTGAGTCACCATCCAATGCAATAGCATATTCTGCTTGACTTGTAATATCATTGTTTTGTATATTTGTCTGTATAGTATTTACGAGTGTAATTGCTACATCTTCGGTATTAAACGTGTTGTCTTCTATATTACTTTCTGCAGAATCCTTGATTACCACACCTTTGTTTATTGTATTATTATATAATCCAATATTGGTTGTGTTAATGTATACTGTACCGTTAAGAGTCATATCAGTAAGATTTGATCCTTCACTACCACTTACAAAAGTAATATCACCATTCCAAGTAGCATCAAATGTTCCAGTAATATTTACTGCTTTATTAATTATCATTGGATTTGAATATTTGTTTATTCCAGGGTATCTTATTATAATTGTTGTTCCATCAACTACTGAATTTTTTAATAGATTTGTTTCATCAAAAAAGTCAGAATATTGTTTATTACACATATCAGGATTACCTGTTTGCTTATAAGATAATACTTCAATATTTTCATTATCTGCTATGAAAATTGTATTTTCAAATGTTCCTACCATATACCCTGTATTATCAACTTCAAGAAATGTACAATTTTTGAAAAATCCTTGATCATTTGAAGCAACCATTGTTTTTGGTAAATAAGTATCATGAATTGTAACTGGATTCATCATACTCATAAGTTGTATTGAATTATGTTCTGACAATACTTGTATATTTAATTTATAAGAATCAAATACAAACCAAAAGAAACCTAAATCACTTTTTGAGTATTTGTCACTTAAATTTATTATTAAATCCGTATCTTCAGTAGCACTGAAAAATTGGAATTGTATAAAATTATTTTGATTAATCGTACCATAATCGCTTAAATTATCATCAGTAATGATAATTTGACTATTTTCTTTTACACTACTTTTTAATGATTTTTTTAATAAATTAATGTTTGAAATAGCATTAACAGTAATAGTACTGTCTCTTATTATGGAGTTGGTTGTATTAGTAAAATCAATACCAAATGTAATACCATCCGTATTGGTGGTAGTTAAACATACATTTGCGATTGTTAAGTTGTTAACTCCAGTTGCATCAAT
>NZ_JAEELZ010000105.1 GCF_016282985.1 Methanosphaera sp. | reverse complement strand
GAACCTATACTTGTGACAGATCAGGGAGGATGGAATGGTTTTATAAAAAGTTGTGAAGTCTTTGATAAAAAAATAGAATATATCAAAACAGATGATGGTATTGTAAATATTGAAAGTTTGAAGAAGTATCTTAATGAATATGATGTTAACTCATTATATATTACAAGCTTAGCAGGATATACTGCGAAGCAACCTTTAAAAGAAATTCAAGAACTATGTAACATACACGAAGTATTGTTAATTGTTGATATTTCGGGATCTGTTGGTGATGAAGAACTAAATAAATATGGAGACATACAAGTGTCATCCACAGGAAGTCCAAAAATAGTTAATGTAGAAAATGGCGGATTTATAAACGACATCACTGGAAAAGTAGAGTTGAATAAACATCTGTTGAAAACATTGAAAGCCGACAATATCACATGTGCAGCCATTTCTCATGAAATAACAAAAGCTGTTGAAATAGAAGAAAAAACTATTGGAATTAACACATACTTAAAAAACAGACTTATAAAACAGTTATCTGGTGATGATGTACATAATGTTATTCACCCTGATTCCCTCGGATTAAACACTATGATAACCGCCGAAAGCAAGAGTAAGGCAAAAAAATTAGCATACAACATAAGACAACGAATAGAAATAGATGGAAACATTATTACAACCGGACCTAATTACAATAGAATAAAAAAACCAAGTGTAATTATTGAAGTTAAAAATTTAGATGTATCTTCTTTAACCGAAGAGAATATGGATTATTTGTGTGATATCCTAACTGAAGAAATCAGAAAAAATCCAACCCTTTAATTTTATATATTTTCATTTTAAAAAAATAGAGGGGTTAGTTTGGACTAACTTTTCTTTTTAAATAATCTTTTTCACAAATATAATGATAATTATGGGAGAAATTATTTATGAAATATTATGTAATTAACAGCAGTCCGAGAAAAAACTATAACACCAGCCAATTATTAGAAAAGGTAGTTGAAGGAATAAAAGACACTTTAAAAGATAAAACTGATGATGTTCAAATAGAAATGATAAATTTATATGACTTAGAATACACTGGTTGCAGATCATGTTTCCTATGCAAACAAAAAGAGGGTCCTTTCTATGGAACTTGTCCAGTAAATGATGATATTAAAGACATATTAGCTGATATGCGTACCTGTGATGGTATTGTCTTTGGAGCTCCGGTATACTTTGCAGATATTAATGGTATGCTACGAGCATTTATTGAAAGATTGTGTTTCCCACAGTTTCCATATGCTGATATAGACATTACGGAAAAACATATGCCAATGGGTATAATCTACGATATGAACATAAAAACAGATAACCCTGCATTTCCATTCTACAACACAGTATTTGACTTCTTAGAAGAGTCATTCCTTGGACGCGTATACACTAAACCTTACTCACTTAAAGTAAATAACACATACCAATTTGACGATTATTCAAAGTATGTAAACACATGGTTCGATGAAGAAGATAAAAGACAACAAAGAGAAACACAGTTTCCTAAAGATTTAGAAGAAGCATATAATATGGGAGTCAACATTGCAAAAGATTCATTGAAAAAATAGTAAATTATATTTCAAATATTTCTTTGAAATATTTTTTTATTTCTTCGCGACAACAATCATAATCATCTGATTGAATACCATAAACCCCCAATTCATACATTATCCTATTCAATAATCTCCCCTTATTTGTTAAAACGTATTTTGTATTAGATTCATTGATTATTTTATTAACCAATCCTTCATCTATTAAAAACTTAAGAGTATCTGATAGCACATTACTGCTAAGTTCTGAATTAATATCCTTAAATTCATTGAAATGTTCATATCCATTAAACATATCCCATAATAATATAACCGTCCACTTTCTATTAATTACTTCAACAGTATCTCTAATAGGACACCTGTCCTTTAGAATTTCTTTAACGTCCATCCATATCACTATTTCTATATATGTTCAAAGTAATATTTTAGAAGAAAGGTTAGTTTAAACTAACCCCCTATTTGTAAGAAAAATGATTGTCAATAGCCATTACAGTAATTTTCATCAAACAAGTAAAAAATATAAGAAGTATATATTAATAAAGATATTAACAAGAACAGGGAAATGTAATAAATATGACTTATCACAGAAAATAGCAAAAGTAAAGTTAAAGGAACGAATTTCTATGAAAATTGCATTAATACCGGAAGGTGGAGTATTACTGACAAATTTAATATACAAAAACGGACACACCCCACTCCAAATGTACAATATGTCTCCAGAAAAAGCTAGAGAAAAAGATCCATATGATGAGGAAGTTATCGATTATGATTCAGAATTATATAACCTTACAGGTAGAGTGGTTCAAGAAGGAAATAAATATGTTGGAAATGAAGTACCTTCAGGAATTAAAGGAAGACTTACTCTGGCAGACCATATCATTCAAGAAGCAGAAGCAGCAATAGTCTTAGGTAGAGCACCCAAGAATAGGGTCCGAATGTATGATAGATTAAATAGTGTAATTCTATTATATGGAGGTGTGGGAACTGGAAATTTTCCAAAATTTCTGTTATACCAACTTAGAAAGAAAAAAATACCTAGATTAGAAATGGCTTATCCAACAAATAGAGAGGAACTAATAATACTATTTGACAGAACAAATACATTCTTACAAAACCTTGAAAATTATCCGGAAGACTACGTTTCAAATGAGGATAATTTGACAACAGATGGAATTCCAAAAAAGAAGAAAATAAAAATAGAAGAGTTTGAAGAAATTGTTAAAAATATGATTAATGAATAAATTTAATAATATCCCCAATTTATACTGTAACATTAATTTTTTTACTGTATACCTGTTTATGTTTATTTGAACCTTCTTCTGTAGCATTTAAATAATTATCATATACCTTTATTTCAATACTTTTAATTTTTGTAGAATTTGAATTTGAATTATTTCCATTTTTTGTAACATTGATTAATGAGGATATTGTATGGGTTCCAGGATACACATCTTTAAGTATGGATGAATTATTGGTTATGACATTATCATTTTGATCATATAAAATAGATTCACAGTTTAATTCATTAAAGTTTCTGCCCAGTCTCAAATAATAAGTTAAATTATAAATCGTATCCTCCGTATCGTCTTGTTTTAAATTGATGTCAGTAACACGCATACCTGAATGATCCAATAATAAGAAACTGGCAAATGCAACCAATATAGTAATAACTATTACTATTACAGGACCTCTCTTGTTTTCCAAGCACATCACCTAATATATATTTTGTTTAAAATTAAGTATAATATTTTATGTGTAATCCAACAATTATATAAAAAAAACAAGTATAAAAAAATAGGAAAACAGTGGTGATAAATAAGGTATTCAATGTAAAATACCCTAATTAAAAAAAAAGAAAATGGATGTTAATGAATAATTTCTATTCATCACATAATACTACAGGTTTAATTAAGTCTTTTGGTTTGTCTTTCATTAACATTAAAGCATCTTCTACTTTATCAAATCCTTTGAATTTGTGAGTAATAAGTGAATCAGGATTTATTCTACCATGTTCAATAAGACTTGCTAAACGTTCCATTCTTACTCTTCCACCAGGACATAACCCTGTTGCAATATCAATGTTTGCCATACCACATCCCCATGCTTCACGTGGTAATGGTACTATATCTGCTCCACTTAAGTAGTTAACATTGGATATAACTGATCCAGCTTTTGCCATTTTTACTGCTTGTTTCCATGTTTCCATGTTTCCACCAGCAATAATTACTGAATCAACACCCTGATTATCTGTTGCTTCCAATATTTGTTCATCTATTGGTCCTTCTTTATAATTTACTATGTCGGTTGCACCATATTCTTTTGCTACTTTAACACAATTTGGTCTAGTTCCTACTGCAAATATTCTTCCTGCCCCAAGATTTCTTGCTCCTGCTACTGAACATAATCCTACAGGACCTATTCCAATAACTGCAACTGTTGAACCTAATTTTATTCTAGCATTTTCCGATCCCATCATCCCTGTTGAAAACATATCTGATAACATTACAGCTGTTTCTGGTTTAATATTTTCAGGTAATTTTGCTAAGTTTGCATCAGCTAGGTTTACATGGAACACTTCACCAAATACACCATCTTTGAAGTTTGAAAATTTCCATCCACCCAATGCTTCTGTTGTTTGTGATGGGAATCCTCTTTGTGCAGCTTCATCTTCCCAATCAGGTGTGATTGCAGGTACAATAACTTTATCTCCAACTTTAAAATCTTTTACATCTTCCCCTACTTCATCTACAATTCCTACTGCTTCGTGACCTAAAATCATATCTTTTCTGTCACCTATTGCTCCTTCCCATACTGTGTGAATATCAGAAGTACATGGTGATAATGCTAATGGTTTAATTATTGCATCACGTCTTCCACATTTTGGTCTTTCTTTTTCAATCCATCCGACTTCATTTAATTTTTTCATTGCAAATCCAGTAAATTTAGACATATCGTTTCACCTTTCAATGTATAAAAACAAAACATCAAACATAAATGATAATTTGTCATGATTAATCATGATGTTTAGTTCTTAATTATACTATTATGCAAAGGAGTATATAAAGGTAATGATTAATCATTACAAATTAATCAAAAAAAAATTAACAACAACCCCCACCATTATGAACATGCAAATGAAAATGAGATTTAGTTTTTCGTGGAACGTTCAATTGTTTTAACTTATCGAATAATAAACTGAGAGAAATTTCAACCCTAAAACAATTGAAAAATATCTTGGAAGAATAATAATCACTGAAAAAACTTTCATCATCCGAAGAATCATCATCTGTTAAAAACCATTCAACATCACCTTCAACAAGACCTATTAAATCTTCCCTGTAATGTAATAATAAATGTTCCATCTCATGAGCCCTATCCCGAATTTCAATAAAGTTTTCTTTATCCTTTTCAGACAAAGTATATAATTCTTCATAAGTAATTAAATCATTATATTTTAAAAGAAAGCCATACATTTCCTCACATTCAACCATCAAATCATTAATCTTTTGTTGAACTTGATTAAACTCATATTCTTTCTGTTTTTTAGCTTCATTAAGTAACATAATATCCAGCTCTATTAATAATCTCTTGTAAATTCATAATATATAAATTTATGGACAAATATATCAAAAAATGAGTTAAATGAAGAAGAAAACAATTAAAGAATATCAATTGTTAAAAGACATTCCCTTTTTTTTCAACTTCTTAATGAATCATGAATAGATCTTATCACGGTTATCAAGCAACAAATACTAATTACAATCGGATAACCCAACAAAGCAATTATAAAAGCAATTACAAATATAACCAACGGTATTTTTAATGCTGAAGTTATACTCATTACATCTCTTAAAATATTTTCATTATCTTTATTGAGTTCCAATAATGATTTTGACATTATGGCCAATATTAAATCAACAAGTATAAAATCCAAACCATATAAAACTTGAGGAATTAATGAATAGGGATTATTAGCTACAAACGTCGTTATATAAGGAATTAAAGAGAACACCAACATTAACAAAATATTCAACCAAATAATCTTACTGTTAATTTTTTCAACATGATTATAGATTAAATGATGATATTGCCACAAATTAGCACAAACTAAAAAACTAATAAAATATGCAAAATAATTAGTTTTTAAAGCCCATATAGCTGCCAATGATGGTGATGCAGGTTGTGGTAATTCCAAAACCAATACAGTAACTATGATTGCAATGATTGCATCATAAAATGCTTCAAGTCTATTCGTATCCATAAGCTTATTATTATTCATAGATTAATGTTTATAATTTGGCTCTGTAGAAAACCTTGCATTGAGAGAAATATGAGTAATAACCCAAATATAGTTTTATTACAGAGGGAAATATTTTATTTCAATATTTTCCTTTCTTCATCAAAATACAATTCTCACTCATATTGAGTAATTGTATTTTTCATTTGATTCCTGCCTAATTGCCGCTAATGCTAAGCATAGTAAGTGGTACAG
>NZ_JAEELZ010000104.1 GCF_016282985.1 Methanosphaera sp. | reverse complement strand
TTATAAATAATTATAGAGAGGAATTGGAAAGTAATATTTTAAAAAAAAATAATAAATATAAAATTTTTCTTTCTTTTTTACTTTTATGCTTCCGAAGATTTCTCCTAGTATGTTTATGAAACCTTTGGTTTCTTCTTCTAATTGTTCGTTTAGTTCTTTTGTCATATGTGACACCTTTTTATTGTTGTTTTTTAAACTACAAAATTTTGCTAGAGGAACACAAGGTGAATGGACTATGCTGATTGTTATCACTACGGGGTCCTTGATGTCGGATATCTTTATCCTTTTTATCTGGGACTTGGTGGATGCGGGAACATGACTATGTAATAGTTTCCTTAATTTTTCTGCATCCTTTCTTTCGATAGTGGTTGCACTGCCTCCAGTGTAGTGTCTATCTTTTATTCCTTGAATCACATCAGGGTCTGTAATTTTTAATGTAACAAACCATGTGCCGGTAGGATATTCACGTGGAGTGCCGTCTATGAACTTTACAGTCTGTGGCCTTGCTGTAATATGTGATTCTGTTAATGTTCCTATTACTTGGCCGTTGTAAAGGAATTCATGTTCCAGGTCAACTATCTTCCAGTCCAGGTATTCTTCTGCAAATTTTCTTATTTGTTCTGCAGTCAAGGGCTTTTCGCCTTGATCATACTCACAATCCCTAATGTCTGGTATGAATATTGGCAATGTGACTATGATGTAGTCCCTGGTCTCTTCTATTATGTTGATGATAGTATCTACACTCCCCACTGAGTCTTTTTCCTACAAATTTTTATAAAAATTCTATTTTTTTGGTGAAAAAAATAATTTTGAAGAACATAGTTTTATGTTTCTTCACTATGCATAGTGGAAAATTAGATACTCAAAGGAGATTAGTTTAAATAAGAAATAGAGAGTGGAATACTCCTCGATAAGTAAAATTGTAAAAAAATAGTTTTATGAAAAAATAGTGTTAAATAAAAAATAAAAAAAAGGCCAACCCATGACAAAATTGTCACAAGCTGACCCATAATATCATTCGCCATAAATGTGGTGAAGAGTAACATCTTGACAATTCAATTAAAATAGATTATTGCTAAAAATAATGCCCTACTTAGCAATGACCTAACAGAACAACTAAATACGAAAATCTAGTTACAATAATATATCAGATAAAAATAGTATAAAAAATTTTAGAGAGAGCGTTAGAAAACTAAAAAAAGAAAAATTGTATAAAATTCACATTTAAATATTATTATAGTCATCACCGCTTATAAAATTTCATAAACATACATACAAACATACAAAAGTTGGAGATTTCAAAACGAAAAAAAGGAATTCTTTTCAAAACTTTGGAATAAAATTTTTGATTATGTATTCCATGTTTTTAATGGTGGATTCAACCTGCCTTTCAGTTATTGGAATGTTAAGATGATAATCAGCATCTTTTCTTAATTCCTTCATTTCAACGAGTTTATCGCTGCATTTGTATTCCTTATGTTCCTTCAATGCATCTGACACTTGAGTATGCTCTGTAATGTACTTCTCATCCTCATCAAACTCATAAGGCTTACGAAATTTGAAATTATGCTTGTCGATTAGCCACATTAAAGAAAAGGAATATGCACTGTAATATGCCCTGCTGATGATTGTGCTATAAACTCCTCTAGAACCATAACCTTTAGGGATTAATTGATTCCTGCTGGTATTCAGTTTTAAAACAGTCCTATACAATTCATATTCTTCGGATTTTTTAATATTCAGCATACAAAACCCCTGAAAAGCTAGTATTTGAATATGATGTGAATGTCCTTGAAGAAATCAAAGGTATTTGTTTTCTTGGAAAAGTCAATCATGTCATCGATAATCTTGTCATAGACAATTTCCGCATCGTCCAGGTCCATCTCTTCAGGAACATCAATTGAGAAAATCTTTTCAGCAACATTGCCTTCATAACTGACAGCGTACATGACTTCCCCTAAATGGTGGATTTTGGCCAATTGCCTTAGCTTATCCAAAAACATGATCTTGTTGATGTTGAAATCTGTGATTAACACCCCATGCTCTTTGCGACCAAAAGGGATTATGGAGTTTGATTTCAAGCGGTCATTGAATCTGATAATGTTAGTCACCATCAGAATCACCAGAATCTAAGAGTTTCAAGATAATTTCCATGTTCTCAGGATCATTCAGGTCAATCATGATTCTGTTATTGTTGACATCATCATCGTTTCTATGGAGCATGTTGATGGTGTCCTTTGGAGTGTCATCCTTTTCAAGTGCAAAAGCTAAACCTACCGGGATGATTTCAAAACCTTCAAAAGCAGATTCCAAGTTAGCGAGGAATTCTGGATTGAAATAGTCCTTTATGGTAACTCCTTCTTTTACTGCTCTCAAGTATTTTTCATCAGCCATTAAATATTCCTCCAAAAAAATTAAAATAAAATAAAAAAATAGTGTTTGTATAAAATCTATGTGTGTATATTCTAAATAATATAAACTTTAGTATATATTATTATGGGTTCAGTAGTATATAAAGATGGTGATTTAGTTTAAATAGAAAAAATTAGTCTGAAATTAAACCCTTTGAATTATCTATGATATTGCGCTCTAACCATTGCATTAAGTCAACAGTTAAATTACCAAGTATTAATTTTATTAAAATTGACAGATTCAACATAATCACCTTGCGCTGCTTGATTCCTATACCATGCAAAATCCCTATACTCACTATAAAACCTATTATCTAACTCATATAATTTAATTTTTTTTTAAGAAATTATTCATTTTTGACCAATTATTAGAGTAAATATGAGGTCTATCAACATTAAATTTAGGATTTTCAAAAAGTTGTTCAATGTCTTTTAATAAATTTTTTTCTAGTATTAGAATCCATATAACGTTCCTTAATAATATCCTTACGCCAATAATATTCGCCCCATCTCCAGCAAGTTTTCATTTCTATTAAAAAAGCAAAATAAAATTTGATATTTTGTAAGAAAAAGTCCTACTAAATACTATTTTCTTGTTCTTTTAATCTTTTAAGTATTATTTTTCTTAATTTAATCATATGATATCGAAAGATTTGTTTGAAGTTTTTTGTAGTAATCGCAACATTAAAAACAGTACAATTAAATCGTATAGGTCTGCCATTTTGAAGTATGAATCCTTTCATAAGATGGCTATGGAAGATTTGATTGATGATGCAATAAGAGATGAAGAAAGCATGGTTCCACTTAAAAATAGGAATATCAAGAAGAGATTATTGGATTTCAGGGCTTTTTTATTGGATTCGGATTTATCCATTAATACTGTCAGGACATACTTTTCCAGGGTCAAGACATTTTACAGGCATTTTGAAATAGAATTGCCTTATTTGGATATTAAATTTGATAATGGCTATTTAAGTTCTTATCAGGATTTGCCTACTAAAAAAGATATTATGGAAGTATGTTCCATTTCCCGACTTTCATTCAAAGCTGTTGTTCTTTTCATTTCCAGCAGCGGATGTGCTAAGGCTGAAACGCTTTCGTTGGCTGTTGGGGATTTTGTTAGGGCAACTGATGATTATCATAGTGGCGGTTCTATAGAGGATATTCTAGATGAATTGGCT
>NZ_JAEELZ010000103.1 GCF_016282985.1 Methanosphaera sp. | reverse complement strand
GTGAAAATATTAATAAACGGTAAAAAATACTACGCAAAAACAGACAACACAGGAAAATACACACTATCAACACAAGCAAATACACTAGGAACCAACAATGTAACAATAGGATACAGCGGAAACGACAAATACGAAGCATACGAAACCAACACAACATTCACAGTAACATCATAAATAATTATAAAAAATTTTACTCTTTTTATCTTTTTTTTCGTATTAAGACTCTTAGTACTGCACTTGAATAATTTAGAGATAATAATCAAAAATTGATATTAAGCCTCCAAAAACTTAACATTTTTTTAATAAAATGATCATATGTTATTTAATTGTAAAAAATAGCTTTAAAAAGTTCAATTATGCTATAAAGAAATAATTACAAGTATTTATTTAAATTCATTAAAAAAAGTAAAAAAAATAAAAGTAGCATTATGGTAATATTTCATCTATTACTTCTACTACTTTATCTAATTCTTCTCTGGTGATTATAAGTGGTGGTACAAATCTCATAACTGTACCGTTTGCAACATTTATAAGAACTCCTTTTTCTTGTGCTTTAGCTACTAAATCCCCACATTCGTAGTTTAGTTCAACCCCTACCATTAAACCGTGACCACGAACTTCCACGATACAATCATGGTTTTCTTTTAGAGCTTCTAGTTTTTCCATGAAGTATAAACCGTTTTCATGTGATTTGTTCACAAGGTCTTCTTCTTCATAAATATCTAAAACTGTGTTTCCAGCACAAGATACAAATGGTGATCCACCGAATGTTGTGGCATGACTTCCAGGTTTGAAAGCGTCAGCAATTTCTTTTTTGGCCAATACTGCACCCATTGGCAATCCACCAGCTATTGCTTTTGCACAGGTTGTAATATCAGGTACTGTTTGTGTTAATTCTGATGCAAACATTTTACCTGTTCTTCCATATCCTGTTTGTACTTCGTCGAAGATTAAAAGAATTCCTTTTTCATCACATAATTTTCGTAAGGATGGTAAATAATCATCATCAGGAACTCTTACACCGCTTTCTCCCTGAATAGGTTCTACAAGAATTGCAGCCGTATCTTCAGTTATTGCTTCTTTCATTTGTTCTATATTGTTGTATTCTACGTGTTTGAATCCTGCTGGTAAAGGTTCAAATCCTTTTTGATATTTAGGTTGTCCTGTTGCAGTTATTGTTGCAAGAGTTCTTCCGTGGAAGGATTTTAAGGTTGAAATTATTTCGCCTTTTCCTGTGTATTTTCTTGCAAGTTTTATTGCTCCTTCATTTGCTCCGGCACCACTGTTTGCAAAGAATACTTTATCATGAGGTGATAATTCTACAAGTCTTTTTGCAAATGTTGCTTGTTCTTCTGTGTAGTAAAGGTTAGAAACGTGAATCATTTTTTCTAATTGTTTTGACAAGTTTTCAGTCATTTTTTTATGTGTGTGACCAATATTGTTTACTGCTATTCCTGCTACACAGTCAATGTATTCTTTCCCGTCTTTGTCATAAACTATACTTCCATGTGCATGGTCTATAACCAAATCGTATCTACCATATGTGTTCATTACATAGGTATCAAAAGTATTTTTAACTTCTTCATTATTCAATATAATCCTCCTCTCTAATTTTATAAATATACTTTCATAATCATAATAAATATATACATACATAGTTATATAATCTATATACATTAATACTTTCTAATTATATTATGACTTAAGTATTAAGTTAAATTTTTAGTAAATAATGTATATAACATAAATAAGAGTAAAATAAAATATTTGAGGGAATGATATGTCATTAAACTTTGAAAATCTACTTCAAATAGATTACATATCCGGTTATTTTAGTAGAAACAAGAAAATTTTCACTGCTTCAATCTTAATATTTTTATTTTTTGCTGCTGTAGGAACTTTATTCTATAGTGTTGAAGATGTAATGGGTCAAACAAAAATTGATCAAAATATTAAAACATTGAAAATAGATGGAGAAATATTTACTGAAGATTATGAGAAAGTATATTATGATGAACCTAACAATGACGAAAAATATCCATTAAATTATGAAGAGGATTATTTTAATGAGGGTACTGATGTCATAACGGAAAATAATGTTGACATCACTAATCTTTTTGAAGATTATAGTTTTGAAGGTTTTATAACTTTATTCTTATATAATTTTTCTATTGACTTTGGATGTATACTTGGTGGATTAGTATTCTCACTACCTTCCCTGATAATTACATTTGTCAATGCATCACAAATTGGAGTTATATTTAGTGAATTAAATTTCATAATTATACTGTTGGGTATTATTCCCCATGGTATTTTTGAGATTCCTTCCAGTGTATTTGCATTGAGTGGAGCTTTAATGATAACCTCGTTTGAATTGAAAATTATAAAAGGAGTACTTAGTAGTAAAACCACTGTAAAAGAAGAAATTGAAAATTCCATATATTTAATTAAAGATGCTATAATTAGCGTTGGAATTGTATTTTTGTTGTTGATTATTGCAGCATTTATTGAAACATTTATTACACCAATTCTTCTTTTGATGATAATTTAATTAATTAAAACTTAATTATCTGAAAAAATAAAATAATAATTATAGGTGAAACACTATGAAAAAAGCAATTATTAAAACAGAAAAAGGTGACATTGAATTAGAATTATTCCCTAATGAAGCACCTGGAACCGTGGAAAACTTTGAAAAATTAGCAAAAAAAGGTTTTTATGATGGTTTAACTTTCCACAGAGTAATTCCTGACTTTGTAATTCAAGGTGGATGTCCAAACGGTAACGGTACTGGTGGACCTGGTTACACTATTAAATGTGAAACTGAAGGAAATCCTCACAGACATGGAACTGGTGCATTATCAATGGCACATGCTGGTAAAGATACTGGTGGAAGTCAATTTTTCATTACACACTCTCCACAACCACACTTAGATGGTGTACATACAGTATTTGGTCAAGTAATTGACAGCAAAAGTATGGATGTTGTCTATGCAATTAGACAAGGCGATGTAATGAATACAATTGAAATTATTGATGAATAAAAATAACATATAATAATAAAGAAAAACAAATAATAAATTAGAATTTATAAATATTCATTCCTCCCCTCCCAAATACATTTCTATTTATTTATTTAAATTATTTCTTAGATTTTAGTTTTTCAGTTAATCCACTTAATCGTGCATAATTGAACAAATATAACTGTACATAACCTGAATATTCACCAAATTTATCTTGTGCGAATCCCATTATTTTTTTATTTGTCTGTTTCTGTCCTTTAAAGTAAATATAAGAAGTAATTCTATTTATCCAGACATCTACAGGATATGCTTCATGTTTATTATAACCATACAATAGGATACAATCGGCTACTTTTGGTCCTACACCATCCAATTCTATAATTTTATCAAAAGCTTCAGAATATGAGCATTTATTAATCTTATTATGAAAATCTACTTCATCAATAATCTTTTTTGTTGAATTTAACATGTATGAACTTCTATATCCTACGCCAAAACTTTTTAATCCATCATCACTATCAGGAATATTTAAAAATACTTTTTCTTCAGGAAACAAGTGATATTTTCTATTATTAAACAATATTTCATCACCATAAGCCATTTTAATATCTGTTATAGACTTTGTCCATCGTTTAATAGAATTATTTGCCGAACATATAGAAGAGATTATGCATTCATATGGGAATTGTGCTTTAAACAAGCGTAACCCTTTATTAAATTTATAAACATCATTTAATTCTTTGTTCTCATCTAGAAAATCATATACTTCAGTAATGTCATAATCCAAGTCAAAAATATAAAATATTTTTTTTCTAACATTTTCAACATCAATGTCACATTCGGAGTAACAACTGACAATTAAATCATCATTTAATGATTCTTGAGAAATTTCAACCAAAACATCAGTATCATCAAATTTTAATACTTCACAATATTTATTATTTTCCAATAACCATGGCGGTTGACTTGTTTGTCCGGAATTCAAAGTTAATCTTAAATCAAAGTCCCCAAAATAATCATCATTTTCTATAATAAATTTTTCAGATTGCATAGTAATCATCTTTAAAAATAGTAAAAGGAGGTTATATTAATTCAGAATATGTAATTTCTTTCTTATTAATCCATTTGATTCCATCTTTTGTAATTAAAACTACATCTATAGGACCACCAACACTTTGATAGTCTCCTACATCCATACTGATACCATCCGCAAATCGTTGCATAACTGATGTCGATTTTATTAAGAATACTGCTAAATCCACAGCATCTTGCAATGTAATTAAACTCCATTGAATAAAGTATTCCAGACCCCTAATTTGGTTTCTTAGATCATTATTCGTTTTTTTACCCATTGATTTTATAACAGGCACTTTAAATAATTTGGAATCATAACCTAAAATCAATCTACTAACAACATCCCCCTGTCCAATCCAGGTACATCCAAACTCATTATTTTTCCTTTTAATAATCTTTTCACCGGGAGAACTTATTTCGTATGTTTCAGATGTTCCATCAGGATTATATCCGCTTACCAATAAATTTACAGGCTCTATATTTAAATGTCCTTCTTTAATTCGTCCGGAAGGCTGTTTAATTTTAAAATCAATAGAGTCATTTCTTCTATCCAATGACAATATTTTTTCACCATTTCTTTCAGCTTCAATTTCTAATTGTTGAGCAGAAATATCTAATTGTTTTTCCCATGGATACTGATTATTAATATATTCCTGTAATTTTGTTGAAATTTCATCAACAGTTAAGGAATCCAATTTATTATCCTTTTTAAAAGCTTCAATATAATCTGAAACATTCTTTCTTATTCCAGTATTATCTGCAAAGAAGGCTAAACCTGCTGTTCCAACAATTACCCTGTCGTTTAATGAAAAAAGTTTTATTGCAGAATTGGTGGATATTCTTGTAAATTGTTTGATGTTTCTTTCAGTTTGCCTACTGTCTGAAGCCATTATAATACCTTCAGGTGTGACTATGTTAATTATTAAGGTCATTGTCTTCTCCAATTTTTATATTCTTACTGGTATTCCCTTTTCTTTTAAGTATTTCTTAACTTCCGGTATTGGATATTCGTCAAAGTGAAATATGCTGGCTGCCAATGCCGCATCTGCTTCACCTTTTGCAAAGGCATCGTATACGTGTTCCGGATTTCCAACCCCTCCGGAAGCTATTACAGGTATGGACACGTTACGACTTATTGCTTTTGTAAGGTCATGATCATAACCTATCTTTGTACCATCCCTATCCATACTTGTTAAAAGAATTTCTCCAGCTCCTCTTTCTTCACATTCTATTGCCCATTTAATAGCATCAATTCCTGTAAACTCACGTCCACCATATATGCTTGAATCAAACCAACAGTAACCTTCATCTGTTTCAACTATAAAATGTTCATCTGATTCACTGGGATTTTCAACATATCTTCTTTTTGCATCTATCCCAATCACACATGCCTGACTACCCACATGTTCTGATGCTCTGTTAATTAAGGAAGGATCTTTAATTGCTGCTGTATTTGTAGAACATTTATCTGCACCAGCTTTAAGCATGTTAACATAGTCTTTCACTTCACGTATTCCACCACCAACACATATAGGACAGAAAACGTTTTCAGTAGTTTTTTTAATTACATCAGCCATAGTTGAACGTCTTTCATGAGAAGCTGTGATGTCAAGAAAAACTATTTCGTCAGCACCTTGTTCATAATACTTAGTTGCAAGTTCAACAGGATTTCCCGCATAACGAATTTGTTTAAATTCAACTCCTTTAACAACACGTCCTTCTGGAACTTGTAAATCACAATCTAAACACGGAATTATTCTTTTTGATAACATATTATCACTCAAAAAATTAGTAAGGGAAGGTTTTTAGTTTAGTCTTTCAATAACAGATATAATATTGCTTTTTGTGCATGTAACCTATTTTCAGCTTGATCCCATATGGCGGACTGAGAACAAGTCATTACTTCCTCTGTTATTTCCTGATCACGTATAGCAGGTAAACAGTGCATTACGATAGCATCATCATTTGCCTCAGACAATAATTGGGAGTTAATTTGGTAATCCTTTAAAACTCTTTGTCTTTCTTCTGCCTCTTCTTCATCCCCCATACTTACCCATACATCAGTATAAAGTATGTCTGCATTTTCCACTGCCTTATGAACATCATGTTCAATAGTTATGTTGGATCCTGTTTCTTTTGCTTCTTCCTGTGCTAATGCATATATCTCTGCATCTGGTTCATAGCCTTCGGGACATGCAACTGTCATATCCATTCCAGTGTAAGCAGCCCCTAATAGTAATGAATTACATACATTGTTTCCATCACCAATAAAAACAAATTTTTTATTGAAATCTCCCAAATGCTCTTTAATTGTTAAAAGATCAGCAAATGTTTGACATGGATGTTCCTTATCTGTTAATCCATTTATAATTGGGATATCCGCATATTTAATAAGTTCAGCTACAGTATCATGACTTTTTGCACGTATCATTATACAGTCTAAAAACCTTGATAAAACTCTTGCTGTATCAGGTATAGGTTCTCCTCTACCAATTTGTAAGTCATTACTTGATAGGTATAATGCACTTCCACCAAGCTGTTGCATTCCTACTTCAAATGATACTCTTGTACGTGTAGAAGATTTTTCAAAAATCATCCCCAAATATTTATCAGTTAATGCTTTGTCATTTATTTCCCCAGATTTAAGTTTTGATGCAATATCCAAAATGTTTTGGACTTCCCCTTTTGCATCAGTCATTGATAATAAATTTTCCATGTTATCCTTCCCTAAATATTAATGATAATTTAAATAATAAATAATATATTAGTATGTATTTTATAATTAAAAAAGTATTAGGTATTTAAGGGAAGTAAGTAAAAAAAGAATTAAAAAAAGTAAAAGTGTATTAAATTTTATTGAAAAGAATTTGTTTCATCTATCTTCTTATTTAATTCTCTTGCTAACAGTCTATAATACATATAGAACCCAAACCAGAAAACAACACCGAATAGCAATGCTATAACAATCCATGTGATGACTGGACCAATTCCTAAACTTATTGGCATCCATCCAAAGTAAGCTGCAACTGCAAATAAAACGCCCATTCCTACAGCCATTTGAAATAGAACCTGCAGAGGAAATGCGATGTCTTCATTATCATAGATTAAACCTGCTAAAGAAAATGCCCAACCTACAACAATTGAACCGATAAATGCATGGATAACCTCAACACCGGAAAAAATCACATTTTCCGGACCATTAATATATGAACCCAATGACATTACCAATAAAACAATGAAACAGCCAACAAAAGCACCTAATGATAATTTTTTTATTATGATATTTGCTTCCATAAAAATCATATCCTAATTTTAATAAACTATAAACCTAACGCCTGTTTAAAATCTGATAAATATTTCCTTGAAATATTATCTTTCAAACCATTTTTTAATTCAATGAACATCATTCCACTAAACGAAGGAGCAACCCTTTTTATTTTTCTTAAATTTACTATTGTAGACTTTGATATACGAAGAAAATTAGAATCCAAAGAATCTTCTATTTTATATAATGGCTTTTTAATCAAGAACTCCTCTTTTTCATTGTAAACCTTTGTTTGTTTTTCTTCAACTCTTACCATGAAAATATCATCAAAATCTAATAGAACTATGTCTTCTCCATTTTTAACTGCCAAAATAGTATTTTCCATTTCATCCTCAAATTCATCTTCCTCAAGCAGATGCATTGCCTTTTGAATATTATCCGTTAAAACATCGGTATATATCTCAGCATATGGCTCCTCATAATCTTTTGAAACAAATAATTGAACTTTCATAATACTACCCATCCTACAGACACAACAAAAAAAATTATTTATCTGCTCATTTTTTCCATTTCTTTCTCAATCATATTATCCCTATATAACTCATCAAATTTATCATATATTATAAATACTTTTAAATAATTGAATAATACACCTATACCCCAAAATAAAGCTACCCAATAAAACCACCATTCATTTGGTGTAAAAAGATAGTTTATTATAAACAATATTGAAATAACAACCACATAACTAAATAAATGATGATAAAAACTAATTTTTTCATCTACTTTCTTTTCGGCTTTATTATATAAATTATCTTCTAACATCGAATCACCTTAAAGTTTTTTAAATGATATCATTTTTTTTTCTATATAATACATAGTAAATTAGTATATAAAGGTCTGATTATCGATGCTAACAAGATGCAAAAATAGTGAATTAAGATGTCAAAAATAGTTGCTGAAATGTAATAGCAAAATAATAATCAAAAAAGTTAAAAATAAAATTAAAAAAAGTAATAAGATAAGCTAGATTATAATTTAACTTCTTCCATGTGTTTATTTTTTCATTTTTTAATAATAAAAATATTTTTATAAGAATTTGGCTTAAATCATTATTTTATTTAGTTATTTCCATGTTCTTACAACCCAATCAATCATATTATTGATAGAAGACGAAGCGTTTATTTCTATGATTTTAGCATTTTGTTTCTTTTTTTGTCTTATATATTCTTGTGTGAAACTTCTTCCTATGAATTCCACTTTATCAAAATCAACCACTATTTCATCAATATTATCTCCAATATTATCAAATATACTTTCAGCCAAATAACGTAACCCAATTATGTCGCCATATCTTTCATACATATTAATAGTTTTTGTAGTCATATTACCACCTAGATGATTGAATATATATTAGGTAATTTTGTACAATCAAAACGCATACTAACCAATGTTCCGTTAACTAAGGAAGAATTTAAATTATCTGAAAGCTCATTTTGATATGTTTTATAATAAATAGCATTACGTGATGCTATAATTAGTTCTCCCTGAATCATGGAGGATATTATTTTAATAGTAGATGGTAAACCAAAACCTCTTCCTTCCTCTTTTTTAGAAGATAAACCTTTTGTTGCATCATAAATTGTTAATTATCCTCTTTATGTTGTTGTAAAGTGAAAGGTAACGTTATTCCATCATCCAAAAAGGATAAATCTATAATATTATCTTCTTGTTTTTTCGCTAAAATATATGCATTGTTGAACTTAGAATGATCTTTGATATTACTCAACATTTCTGCAAAAAAGTAGTAAAACATATTTTTATCATTAATGTTCTATGAAATTAGAATATTTGTGTTCAAGAGTTACATGTCTAAAATCATAGGATGAATCAATTTTTTCAAAGAGAATTTTTTCTTCAAGACTTTGATTCTTTATATATTGTTTTATATATCCTTTTTAACATTACTATCAAAATTTGAATCATAAAAACAATTTAAAATTAAAGGAAGCAGTATAGTTGGATTTATATTAGAAAAATCCTTAAAATCTATACATCCTGTTTGTTTATACGTTTGATATAAATTTTGATAAATATTAAAGTCTGTTAATAGAGAAGTCATAATAATTATTAATTTTTAGTTAAAATAATTAATAAGTTAGAAATTTATTTTCTAACTTCTTCCATGTGTTTTATTTTTTCATTTAAGAGTTCTTTGGTTGCAACATCACTTCTATGATATATGTCCCCTTCTATGTATTTAATTGCTTCTTCACAGGCAATTTCAGCTTCTTCTATAGTATCTCTTACAGCCAATACTCCAAGTGCTCTTGATGAAGTTAATCTTACATCATCATTTTCATCCTGATATACTGCTGCATAGTATACCTGTGCATCCAAATCTTTGATTTTTTCTTCATCCACTTTTAAAATAGTATCTGCTGCTTCTGTATTTGGATAGTTGTTTGGTACTACATATTTACATACTGATGCTTTATTTTCGAACTTTGCATCCTCTAAGTTACCACATACTATTTGTTTGGAGATTTTTGCAAAATCATCATCTATTACTGCTAAAACGTTCATTGATTCCGGATCACCAAATCTTGCATTGTATTCTATAACTTTTGGTCCATCTTTTGTAATCATGAATTGACCATATAATATTCCTTTGTATGGTTCTGCTTCTTTTGCTATTGCATCTATTGTTTCTTTCATGATTTCAACTGATGCATCATACTCCTCTTGTGATAAGAATGGTAATAAGTGATTTGTATCAGAGTAAGATCCCATTCCACCCGTTATTGGGCCTTTATTTCCTTCAAATGCATGAGGATGATCTTGTGCTGCAGGCATTGCAACCAAATGTTCACCATCAACAAAGGCCTGTATAGTGTATTCTTCTCCTACAAGTAATTCTTCTATTACTACGCCTTCAAATCCACCCATTTTTTGTTCAAAGATTTCTTTGACATATTCTTTTGCTTCTTCATTATCAACCAGTTGGTCACCTACAATTTTAACTCCTTTTCCTCCAGTTAATCCTATAGGTTTTACTACAACTGGTTCATCAAATGAATCGATAAATTCAAATGCTTCATCCATATCATAAAAAGTTCCATATTTTATAGAACCAGCTATATCATAGTCTTCAAATAATTTTCTCATAAATGCTTTGTTTGTTTCTATTTGTGCAGCAGCTTTAGTTGGACCTACAGAGCATATTCCTTCCTTAGCTAATTCATCAACGATTCCCTTTTCCAAAGGTGCTTCAGGACCAATAAATGCCATTTTTATATCATTATCTTTAGCAAATTTTATAATACATGAAAAGTCGGATTCATCCCCTACATGATATTTTTTAGATATATCTGCCAATCCAGGATTTTTCCTACCCATATATGTGTATACATCTGCTGTTTTATCTAATGCCTTTGCAATTGCGTGTTCACGTGCACCGCTACCTACTACTAAAACTTTCATATTTCAACACGTCCTATTTTATAAATGAAAAAATATTTTATTATAATTATGTTTATGTAAAATAACATATTTAGATTTTATTTTTACTAGAGAGTATTACTTTTTTTAGATTTCTGATGAAATAAGTATTACAAGATTAAATATTTATATTACTAATTATAAAGGAATAATTAATAAGTATTTGTATATAAGTAATACTTTTTTCTAATATAATTTAAAATATGTAATACAGGTGAATCTATTGAACATCAAAATTAGAGAACTAAAAAAAGAAGATATTGATCAATACAAAATTAAAAATTTCCTTTTTAAAATGATTAAAGAAAGCTATGATTTAGATTATGTTCCCGAATATCATTATGACATAATAGATTTATCTAAATATTATTTAAAACCTCAAAAAAACAATTTTTATATAGCAATTGATACAGATACCCATAAAATTATAGGAACCTCAGGAATAAGAAGCTATGATAGAAAATATCCTATAAAAAATAGAAACTATTCCAAATATACTACTGCTAGCATTTACAGACTTTTTGTTGAAAAAAAATATAGACATCAGAAAATTGCCACCAAATTAATACAAAAAATCGAAGAATTCTGTAAAAACAAAAATTACAGAGAGATATATCTTCATACACAAAGACCAAGTTATGGCGCCCTACCCTTTTGGTTAAGCCAGGAATTTAAGATAGTTGATGATACTAAAGATGAAATGGGAACTATTCATATGGAAAAAGTATTAAAAAGAGATTTATTACAAATTACTTCTATAAATGATATAAAAGAGACAATTAAGACATAATATTAATTTTTTACATATTTTAATAATTAACCCCATTAATTTTATTTTAAAGATAAGAAAAGTGATTTTTTTGAATATCAAAATTATTGAATTAACAGAAAATAACCTTGAAAAGTACGACATAGAATCATTCCTGTTTAATATGATTAAAGAGTGTTATAACCTTGATTACATACCTGAATTTCATAAAGATGTAAAAAATTTAAGTGAATATTATATCCAACCAGAAAAGAATAATTTTTTCTTCGCAATTGACTCTAATAAGGACCAGGTGGTAGGAACTTGTGGAATACGGGGATATGATAAAAACTACAATATTAAAAACAGAGAATACAATTTAAAAAATACTGCAAGCATATGGAGATTACTTGTATCACATGATTATAGACATAATGGAATAGCAACAAAATTAATAGATCAAGTGGAAAGCTTTTGCAAAGACAAATACAACGAAATATATCTTCACACACAAAAGGATAGTTATGGCGCATTAGCATTTTGGTCAAGTAGATACTACCAAATTGTAGAAGAAACAAATGATGAATATGGAACTATACACCTAGAAAAAATCTTATAATTAATTAACCTCCAAAAATTATTTTTAGAGTTTTTTAAAAAAGTTTAAAAAAAAAGATTAGGTTTTAAAACCTTAATCAGTAATATCCGCTAAATATATTATTTTATCACAGATTCTATTTAATAAATTTTTGTCGTGACTTACTACTAGTACTCCGACTTTATTTTTTCGAGCTACACTTAATAAACTTTCCCAAATCTGTACTTGTGTCACTGCATCAAGCATTGTACTTATTTCATCCGCAATAATAAATTTTGTTTTTGGGTTTAATGCTCTTAGTATGCTGAAACGTTGTAGTTCTCCACCGGATAATTCTGAGGGGTATCGTTTAAACCATTCTTTTTTAATACCGAATTCATTTAATATATTGTCATCTGGCATCCAAGATTCTTCCATTACCTCCAACATTTTCCAGCGAGGATTCATGACCTTTTCAGGATGCTGGTAAATTAACTGAATAGGATTATAACCACCTTCATGTTTTTGACCATTAACTGTAACATTTCCTTCATAATCCTTTATAAATCCGGTTAAGATTTTACAAAGCGTACTTTTTCCGGAACCGCTATCCCCAAACAATCCGATTACCTGTTCATTATTCATCTCAAAGTTTACATTTTCGAGAATTTTATGTGAACCATAACCAAAATTAATGCTTTCAGCTTTCAAAATATCCATACTATTCACCATCCACCAAAGGATTGAAACATCTTACCATATTTCCATTTAATTCACGAAGTTCAGGTATCTCATAATGACACTCTCTAACTTGTCGAGGACAGTTTTCATGATATGGACATCCCTTAGGAATATGAAGATATGAAGGCTGATGACCCTCTGTAAATTCAAAATCTGTTTCTGGAAGAGCTCTGTAAAGTGATCTTGTATAAGGATGTAAAAGTTTTTCACCTTCTCCAGAGAAATTCTTAGTATCTGTTATTTCAATTACGTAACCCAGATACAATATTGCTATTCTGTCACTGGTATTGATTGCTGTGTAGATATCATGTGTAATTAATATCATGCCTATACCCTTTTCCTTGAGTTGTATAAGGTTGTTAATTGTTTCCTCTACTGCAGCCTCATCAAGACCAGGTGTTGGTTCATCAGCAATAATAATCTCAGGATCGTTAAGTAATGCTGTTGATATAAGTACTTTACGTGCCATTCCACCAGATAACTGGAATGGATACATATCATCCACTTTTTCAGACAGATTATATTGGTTAAATATTTCTCTTTGTTTCTTACTCAACTTCTCCCTATCCGCTTCATCCTTAACAAGACCGATAGCCTGATCTTTAACTTTCATCAAAGGATTTAAATTATTAACGGATTGTGGAATAAAACTGATTTTATCACCACGAAGCTCCTCTTTTAACTCATCATCCAGCTCTTTACCCTTATACCGTATACTACCTCCCACATTAGCGTTAGATGGCAATATACC
>NZ_JAEELZ010000102.1 GCF_016282985.1 Methanosphaera sp. | reverse complement strand
TCTTTTTGGCATCCAGAAAAGTATTAAAAACAAACCGACAACAACCAAACTGATTGGTGAAAAAATTCTCCTGAACCTCATCAGGATAAATACGAACAACAAAACTCTTATACATAACAACTATCAAAAAAATACACCAAATAATAAAATATTAAATATAGATAATAAATTATTACTTATTGTATAGTTAATAATTATTTGATAATAGTATTTAAATATTTTGATAAAAAGTATTACTTTTCACACTTTATTCATATGATTTATACAGAGCCTATAATTTAAAAAATATATTTTTTAATTTTAACTTATAAATGAAAAATAATATTTTAAGACATTACTGAGAACTAAAATAGAAATTAATGAATAAAAAAGTTAAAAAAAAGGAAATTAAGAAATTGGATGAATAAGGTGATTATCTATAATAAATCTAACCATGTTTTCAACACCTATTGTAATAGACAACAACATCATAATTACAGAAAGGGCAAATAAAACAAGCCACACCCCAACATTCCATTTAATAACCTTAATTCCATCCAAGCTATAAACAGGAATTAAATTAAATGCAGCTAAAAAACTATTAACAGAATAACCCACACCAGACATTAAAAATATCAATTCAAAGATTATGGAATGTGATTTTAAAGGAGCTGTTAAAGCTGCAATTGTAAGAGATATTAATGCAAGCAAAATATTTGCCATTGGCCCTGCAACTGCAATTTTACCCAATATTTCTTCAGAAAGATTATCTGCAAAAACCTTAATTTCACCAGGAGCTGCAAAAACAAATCCTATAAATGCTGAAACAAGTGCTATTAATAATCCCAAAGGCCATGCTTTAAATTCCGCACGGTAACCATACTTCATTGCCCCAAATTTATGTCCAATCTCACGTAACATGAACCCAAAACCCACACCAACCATGATAATTGGCAAAATTGAAATGAAACCCCGAACATCCAGTCCAACATTGGATATTGCAAAAGCTATGGTAAGTATTATAAATGAAATTATTAAATCCCTTATTTCACTTTTTGTAAATTTAATCATAATATAACATATCGTATTTAATTTATAAAGATTTTTCTAATAAATAGATTTTTTAATTTTTTTCATTGAAAAAAAATTAACAGGATTTAATTAGAATAATATTTGAAATTTTTAATCTCATAATTTTAAACTAGATAAATTATCAGGAGCCACATAATAATAAAACAACAACAGAATCAATATAAAAATATGTCAATTACTTTAATTATCATCAACAAATTATATATAAAGACTAAAAAGTAGATACAAGGAAAGAAAAATATGAAAATAAATAAAGAACAAGAGGAAACACTAACCGAAAAACTAAAAAAAATGTTTTCATTAACCGAAGACTCAGCATCACATGACGAAATCCGTACTCGTCTTTTGGATGGTGGACAAGTCACCGGAACAAATATGTGCGTACTGGTCTGTGCAATGATAATAGCATCTGTAGGACTAAACATGAGTTCAACAGCTGTAATTATTGGTGCAATGCTGATTTCGCCAATAATGGGAAGTATTCTTGCCTCTGCATATGCAAGCGTGTCCGCAGATTACACACTACTTCGCAAACACGCGATGGGATTTGGAATACAAATTGCTATCAGTGTTATAGCAGCCACAATTTACTTTTTTCTCTCTCCGGTTAAAGAACCAACCGCTGAATTATTGGCAAGAACTGCACCAACATTTTATGATGTATTAATAGCCTTTTTTGGAGGACTTGCAGGAATAATCGGACAAACAAGAGAAGACAAAGTGAATACTGTTATTCCAGGTGTTGCAATTGCAACAGCCCTTATGCCACCATTATGTACCTGTGGTTATTCAATTGCAACCGGAAGATTGGATATGCTCCTTGGAGCCGGATACCTATTTATCCTTAATTCGTATTTCATTTTCCTCGCAGCAGTACTGATTATGAGTGTTTTGAAAATTCCTAAAGTGAGAGAATTGACGGAAAAAGAATGGAGAATACATCGTTTCAGAATGATAAGAAATACAATCTTAATTACATTACCGAGCATAATTGCAGTTTATATGATGATACGATAAAATGAACAAGTATTTTGAAGGAAAATGTGAAGAGTAATACTCTCTTCCCAAATAACTTTGAAGCAAGAAAAAATGATACGAAATAATATAATAAAATTTTAATTATTTTATAATATTCCAAGACAGAACATAACTAATTTTTCACATACAAAAAAAAATATATAAATTTAGAAAATATGATTTAACGAATCATATTAAACAGGATAAACATATACTAATACCACAAATCATATCTCAATAATTCTTAAATAATTGGTTTTTCTTGACTCACCTATCGGAAAACCTCCAGTAACTATTATTAAATCACCTTCATTTAAATTAAATTCTTCTTTAGCTACTTTTCTACAATTTTCAACCATTTCATCAGTATTTTCATATATATCAGTTATTACTGGTTTAACACCGAAGTTTAAAACAACTTTCTCTGCAATATGATTAGATGGACAACAAGCCAATATTGTTGAGTTTGGTCTCAAATTACTGATCTTTCGAGCAGTAAAACCTGTAAGACTAGTTGCAACTATTACTTTAATATCAGAATATTCAACAGCTCCAACAACCAATTTTGCAATTGTATCACTAACACCTATAATTCCTGTGTAAGCTACATGTTTTGTATAATCAATTTTTGATTCTACATTTTCACATATCCTGTTCATTATTGCAACAGAGTCAATAGGATATTTTCCAACAGTAGTTTCTCCAGACAACATTACACAATCAGTTCCATCCAATATTGCGTTAGCTACATCAGATACTTCTGCCCTGGTAGGTCTAGGACTTTCATACATTGAAGCCAACATTTCAGTTGCAACAATTGCAAACTTACCCCTTTGACGACATTTTTTAATTATGCTCTTTTGAAGCATTGGTAACTCTTCCATTGGAAATTCTACTCCCAAGTCTCCACGAGCTACCATAATCCCATCAGATTCATTGATTATATCATCTATATTTTCAATGCCCATACGACTTTCAATTTTTGAAATAATAAGAGCATCACCACCCGCTTCCTCAATAAGTTTACGAGCTTCCATAACGTCTTCCTTAGTATTTACAAAGGATAAAGCCAAATAATCACAAGCATGTTTTGCTGCAAAGGTAATATCTTTTTTATCGGCTTCACTAATGAAATCTAATTTTAAATCAACTCCAGGAACATTAATTGTTTTATTGTTTTGAATTTTACCATCACCACGAGCTTTTAATACAACAAAATCATCTTTCTTTTCAATAACTTCCAATTCCAGTAATGCATTGTCGATTAGAACTTTATCCCCTACTTTTATAAAATCTATTGCTTCACTATGATTTACTCCGAATTCGTTTTCATTACCCACTATGCAACTCTTACTCATCTTGATTATGTCATCTTTTTGAAGAGATACACCACCATGTTTAAATTTTAAAGTTCTGAATTCCGGTCCTTTAGTATCATACATAATGGCTACTGGTACATCACTTACTTTTCGTACTTCTCGAATAACTTCTATTGTTTTCAGTATACCTTGTTCTGTAGCATGACTAAGATTAATACGTGCACAATCCATACCTTTTTTAGCCATTTTCCCCATAATTTCTACAGAATCAGATGCAGGACCTATAGTACATATAATTTTTGTTTTTTTCACATTACACACCCACTAACTTTTTCTTAATTATAAAATAGAATTAAAAGAAAAAAAATCCAAATATTATAATTTCAACCAAACTTTCCATGAATTAATTATTGAAAAGCTAAAAAAAAACCAATAATTCATTTTTAAATATAAATATAAATATAATACATTTAACTAAAATCAATGTTATTTTTTTATATTGCCATTTATAGTATATTATATGATTAAATATTGTATATACTTTTATGAATTAAAACTTTCAATTTCCAAAAATTTTTACTGCTTTTTTCTTGAAATAATGAAATTTTATTGTTTGAACAGATTACTCCCGTTAAAAAAATAATTTTAAAATAAAGAAATATTTTAAAAAAAATAAAAAATAGAATATTAAATAATTATACTAATTAAATAAAGGAGGGAAAGGATTGGAACAAAAAAACCTAATTATAATATGTGTAACCGCAATCATCTGCATAGCAATATTATCAGGAACTATGTTACTGTTAAACAGTAAAAACATACAAACAAATAATACGACAAATGAAACCGTTAACATAACATTAAATGAAACAAACAATACAACAACAACTGCCACATCAACAAAGAAAACAACAAAAAATAGTGAAAATTATGACCCAGATTATGATCCTGAACGTGATGCCAGCCATAAATATGCAACAGAAGATAACCCAATAACAGTCCAACAAAGTGATGGAGAATACACTTATTACGGACCGGGACACTATGATTATTATGCTGGAGGTAACCATATGTCTGGAGGATACTACAAGGAAAGAAATAAACGATGAGATAATCTCTTCCTTAATACTTTTTTTAATATACTTATTTTAACCTAAATACATCCAGTTTAGCTGGAACTCTATCCAAAATTACTTCTTCACTAAAATGTACTGATTTGATTAATTCCAATCTTCTTTCAGTTGGCAAATAAGTAATGTATTCAATTGTCGAATAATAGAAAAATATTAGAATTTCTCTTGGATTTCTTTCTTTTGATTCTTCAATCCTTTTTAATACTTGTCTAAAAATCTTTGTGGAAAATGGATTGAAAAAATAAAAAATATTTGCTTCATCAGGAACATATTCTTCAGCTTTAGAATGTACAAAGGTAATTTCTCCATTATCACCATACCTTTCCAAGTTTTTACTTGCTACATTAAGCAGTCTTTCACTGTGGTCTACACCTATGACCCTACAACCTATTTGATTATTCAAGAAAAATCCAATCCGTCCCTTTCCACAACCATAATCAACAACAACATCCTCTTTTTTTATTAAATTTAATTTTACCAGTTCTTCCAGGACAACATATGGTGTAGGATCATAACCATAATTTTGATAATCCTCTTCAAAATAATCAAAAATCTCCGTATAAACTTTTAATTTAGAATCCCAAGCCAAATCATTAGAATCATTCATAAATTTTTCCCCCAAGTAGATTATTCTACCAATATTTAAATTTCATGTAAAAAAAAAATATAAAAAAAGAGATATGGATAAAATTTTACTGAATATTATTCATATCATTCCAGTATAAGACAATACTACTTGTGCAATGAGAGCTGATGCAAAATATGTTCCAAATATTACGAAACATGTTACGATAATACCTTTAATTCCAACCTTTTTAAAGTCTTTTAAGTCCTTACCCATCGCAATACCAGCATAAGCTAAAAGAATAGCAGTTATTGAAATTAAATCCACCTTGGATGTGTAATATATTACTGGTGCTGAAACAGGTGACCATGGTAGAGCAATTAATAAACCAATAATACTTATATAAAGAATTGAAGGGACATTCCACGGCAATATTTTTTCTATTATTAATCCTAAAAGAGAAATGAAACATAGAATGAACATTCCGATTAAAGCCTCTTGAAGAGGATATTGGAAACCAACATAATTTCCAATAGCAGTCATAATTGAAAATATAAGCAGTATACCAATCCATTCTATAATTGTAGATATTGATAAATTAAAGTTCATTAACAGTTTCCCCTTCAATTTTTAATTTTTTATCTGTAATCTTACTTATTATTGGTTCTAATAGGTTATACAAACGTTCTGTTAATGGTAAAGCAACGAATATGTACACATACATTCCAGTCACCATTGCAATCAAATTTGCCATTCCACTAAATGCTTCCATTTCAACAGCATATTGAGGATATATTGTAGCCAACGATGCTACTGCAGCAGCATTCATACTTGCACTACCAATACCACATGCCATACCGTATGCGAATGGGTGTAATGGTATTAAATAAGCAAGGACACTTGTTAATAAACTAATAAATGGTGTTCCCAATACAGTTCCTATCAAGAATACTGTGAAGAAACCTTTGGTTTCTGGAGATGCAAAACCAAATTTATCTATTACAACAGCCATTTGTGGTTCACGACAGATGGAACTTGTCATACCAATTGCTTCACGTTTAAATCCCAATAATAGTGCAATAGGCATTGCTGCAAATATTGTTCCTAAATTACCAACTTCCTGTAATAAAATTGCTGGTCCTGCATTAAAAATAATTCCTATATTTTGACCACTAGCAATTGCAAGTTTTGCTAGTAATGGTCCAATTAACAGCATCATTATTGCTGTAGACTTTTCTGATTGATCTTCTGAAATCCATGTAATTGGTTTTGCAATATAAAATGCTATTGCTAAAACCAATGAATACAATAATGGCATCAGTACTATTGAAATTCCGGCAAGATCTAAGGAAATAACTCCAATATATTCTGCTATAACTATACACAACAATACTGTTAAATGTAATTTATAATCTTTACACGCCCCATTAAGGTCATCCATTTCAGAATTATACTTGGTTTTTACTGGCATATTAATCTCTCTTATTATATAATAGAAAAATATTTACAATCTCAGGAAATTTACATATAATTTCCCCAATATTTAATAAATTTAATAATAGTTTTTATTCACATAGTATATAAACATTCTATGATTAAATATAAAAATTATTTATAATATTTATAGAGTTATAAAATAAATTATATGATTTTGTTTAAAAATAATTTTAGAGTTAAATTTTCTTTCCATGTTTTTTTCGATTTTAATTTACAAAAAAATAACCATCAAAAAAACAATTTATAAAAAAAGAATACAAACAGATTATAATAAAAATTAAAAATAAATAATCGTTAAAAATACAAATAAAATTAAAAATACTACATAAATTTAATATAAAACAATATTTAAGTTTATTTTTATATTATACGTATTTATACATCCATATTTAATAAAATAATAAAAAAGAAATTAAATGAAATTTTTATCAAAAATAAAAGCAAAATACAAATTAAATAAAATATAAACCTCTATTTACTTATTAAATTGTTAAAAAATCAATAATTCATATTTTTAAGAAACATTAGAAGATAATTTTATAATTCACAAAAAGTGTCCAATAATATGAAATTAAGTTCCTATTATATGAATAAATAATCATAAAAGTTCATAAAATGAGAACAAGTATTCTTTAAAAAGGTACAAAAAAGTGAACTATTTAAAATGAATAATGTTTAAAAAAGATATTCAAATCACTTCAAACAGTATACAACATAAGTAATTACAAAATTACAAAACTTTAAAAATAATCATTACCTAACAAAACCTAACTATTATCTCAAGAAAATAAAAAAAAAATCTTCTACTGTCTTTTCAACACAACAAATATATAATTTTTTTTAAAGAAATACTTTATTCAACAGAAAATTTCGGAGATTTTCTTAGTTTAATTTTGTAACTTATTATTTTAAGCATTCCTTACAACCATTATTTAAAAATACACTTAATTACAGGGTTTCATCGATTAATTCGTAAAATTTTTGTATTTTTATAGTCTAGAAGATAAAAAAATAATATTTTAATAAATAAAAAATAATCTAAAAAAAGTTATAAGTTATAACTAATAAGATTTTAGTTATAAGTTATTATATGATTAAAGATAAGAAAAAAATTAATTTAAAAAACTTCAAAAACCAAAAAAAGATTACAGTTTAATCAATGGCACAATATTACATAATAAAAAAAAATAATTCAATAAAAAAAGATTAAAAATAAAAAAGTTTAAATAGTATAAAAAACAAAACTATAATGTTTTGATTATTTAAAATAATTATAATATAACATGACCTGATAAATAAATAACATTCTTTTTCCCTAATAAATCCCATACTAAAATTAAACTCAAAATTTAATAATTTATTTAAAAAGATATAATATCAATGAGAATAAGAAACATTATTTTAAATTCATGTTATTTACCGTTTAAAAAGTATAAATTATTCATTTTAATTTTTATCCTAACTCTATTTTGTGAAGTTCTTTCAGACGAAATGTATTCAATAAATATTGGAAAATGGACTCCTTTAATGATGTTAGGAAACACGATAATAGCCATGATAATATTAGGTTTAATGATGAATATCACATATCGTGCAGTTTTTGAGGAAGAAATTAAATTAAATCCAAAAGAACACTTATTGGAAGGAATTAAAGAGTACGTGGTAACATTATATTATCTTTTATTAACTTTTATCATAAGTTCTCTATTTATCATACCTACAGGAGTCTATGCACGATTAACCCATATTAATGAATATATATCCAAAATGGACATAAATGCAACATTTATGACTTTTCATGAATTAGCACACCAATTACCTGTTGATTTACAGATAAATTTAATGCATAGTATTCAATTAAATGTTCTTATTGCGATAATTTTGTTAATATTTTTCACATCTATGGGTTTTATTGGGAAATTATTACTTTATAATACTGGAAAGATTAGTTATGCACTGGATTTTCGTAAAATATTTGTAGTGATAAAGAATATTGGAGTAAAAAGATACCTGAAGTTTTTGTTATGTATTGGAATAGTAACAATAATAATAGTAAACAGTACTTTTATACTAGGATATTTTTTTAGAGATACGGCAATTTCAGCATTAATTGAATCATTCACATTAATATTCTCAACAAATGCTTTTTATTTGATATACTTCAAATAATTCTTTTTATAAAATTTTAAAACCAATGCAATCATATCACTATTTCATATCCTTTTCTTTTATTATCCCTTCTTCTTGAATCAAATAAAATTAATGAGTAAACATTTGGATTGGTAATTAACATTTTCCAGACCTTATACGTGACTTGAACGAAATCTTCATTCAATTTAATATTATCCCTTATAATAGGACATTCATAAGGAAATTCATTTTCATCAAGGATTAAATGAAACTGTCCATCTTTTGATATGTGTGGAACTAATGGGAATGTTCTGCATTGTATTGGTCTAATACTTCTATCACAATGAGGAGGATCATTACATTCTACTATAAACACGTCATCTTTCCATGAACGAGGGTAATCCAAGTCTTTTGGATCTATATAATATACTTCAAAGTAGTCACTATCTTCATACATTAATTCCTCCCCCGGAAGTAAGTACAAAACAAGATCTTTATTGCGATATTCCCCTTCATCATATACACAACACACTTCCCCACATAATGTTCCACAATCAAAGTCTACGGGCGTAACTTCATCAAGCATTTCATACATTTTCTTTATGCTTTTTTTCATTTCCTCTGCCGAAATTTGCATTGTTAAAACCTTCCTCTTGTAATTAATAATATTCTATTTTTTGCTTTAAAATATTTCTTATATAAATATAAATGCCCCTTTAGTTTTTTCATTTTAAAAATAAAGTAATTGATAAATATTAAAAAATAGGTTGTCCTACGAACTAATAATTCATATAAAAAAAAATAATGAAAAAAAAGAGAAACAATATCTAGAAAACTAGTTTTTAAGTGCAAGTAATGCAATCTTTTCATTTATATTGTTTACAACATCACCAGAATTATTTAGTTCATATGCTTTAACAATAGTTTCTACATCATATTCTTCTAACAGGGAATCATTTCTGTTGGATAACAATTCTTCTGTTTTTCTAATTTGTTCTTCATCAACATCAATGTAAATTACTGTTACATTACCTTCATTTTTTATTCCAAGTAATTTTAGTGCTTCATTAATTTGTTTTTGTGCTGATAATCTAACACATATTTCTAATCCTTTGTCTTTAGCAAAATTTTGGTGTTCGTTAAAAGCTTTGAATGCTTGAGAAATTCCTTGGTTAAGATGACTTTGACCACAGATGTAATCACAGTCCAACAATTGGATTATTGAGCCATCCACCAAATCCGTTATTTTGTTTATCTCTTTAAGAAATGAAGGTATGTCCTCTACTTTATTGTTTTCATATGTACGGATTATGATATTGTAATCGGACAATAATTCCTTTTGTAAATCTTGCATCATTTTACCTTCTTTTTTTGTCTGTAAGTATTTTATTTACTCCTTTAAGGTATGCTTCTACACTAGCCATAATAATATCAGGCTCAGTACTTCTAGATGTGATAATTTTATCTTCATGTTTAAGCTTTACGAGTACATCGATGAGTGCATCTGTTCCGCCAGTTATTGCATCCACATGATATTCTTCAAGTGTAATGTCTGCCGTATCAACTATACTTTTTCTTATAGCTTCTATTGCAGCATCCACCGGACCTACTCCAACACCTGCTTCAATTCTTTCTCTGTTGTTTATATTGACTTTAACGGATGCTGTTGGTGTAACCTTGTTACCGGAAACTGTTGTGTATTCCTGTAATATTAATGAATCTTCAGGGTTGATACTAAGTATGTCGTCTGTAATTGCTTGTAAATCAACATCAGTAACTGTTTTACCCATATCAGATAATCTTTTTACTCTCTCAAATATTCTGTTTAATTCATCATCCGTTACTTCAGTGTTTGTTTCCTTGATTTTTTCACTTATGACATGTTTACCTACGTGTTTTCCAAGGATGAATCTTCTACGATGCCCTACTTTTTCTGGTTTCATTGGTTCATATGTATCCGTGTTTTTAAGTACGCCATCAGCATGTATTCCTGATTCGTGGGCAAATGCATTTGCTCCTACAATAGCTTTGTTTGTTTGTAATGTTACTCCAGATATTCTTTCTACCAATTGTGATGTTTCATAGAATAATTCTGTTTTAATATGTGTTTCTTCTTTGTATAATGATTCTATAGCCATTATAAGTTCTTCACATGAGGCATTCCCTGCTCTTTCACCAAGCCCATTTATTGTTACGTGAGCTTGTGTTGCTCCGGCCCTTAATGCAGCAAGCGTGTTTGCTACTGCAAGGCCAAAGTCATTGTGACAGTGCACACTTAATGGCATGTTTAATTCAGATAATTGTCCATAGAATTCATATGCTTTTTCAGGAGTTAATAATCCTATAGTGTCACAGGCACATATTCTGTCAGCTCCAGCATCAATACATTTTGTGTATAAATGTTTCAAGTCTTCAACACTTGTTCTGGTTGCATCTTCAGTTGATAATTCAACTATTAATCCGTGACTCTTAGCATATTCTGTAGCATTAACTGCCATTTCTTCAACTTGATCCCTAGTTTTGCGAAGTTTCTGTTCTATATGTAGGTCACTTGATGGAATTACTAAATGAATACTGTCAACTTCACAACCAATTGCTGTATCTATGTCAATTTTTACAGGTCTTGCAAAACTACATATCTCAGCATTGAGATTGTTTTCTGTAATTGTTTTGATACTTTTTTGTTCATCCTTTGATGTTATGGCTGATCCTGCCTCTATAACATCCACACCCAGTTCATCTAATTTTAATGCTATCTTTAATTTTTCATTAGATGTTATCAATACTCCAGGTGTTTGTTCACCATCCCTTAGAGTGGTATCCAATATTCTTAGATTTTCAAACATTTTATCACCTATCTTTAGCTAAAACCGTAATTATTCTTGTTAAACTTTTATGCATTCTGATTGCATGTTGTTCCAATATTTTAAGTGGTGTGCTTTCAACAACTTCATTCATATCAATATAATGTGGACTTGCCATACAGATATAACCATCGTCTTTCAAATGTTTTTCAATTGCAATGAGTGCTTCTGTATATAATTTTTTGGTATCTTCACCACCTAATGTTGTGGAAATACCATAGGGAGGATCCATTGCTACTGCATCAACTATTTCATCAATTTCTAACTTTCTAACATCTTCCCAATAAACTTTGAAATTTTCAAATCCTTCATGAGCGAGGTTTAATTTTGTTCCTTCATACATACATTTTTCCAAATCAGATGCTATTAAAACAGTGTTTAAATCACCTGCTTCAATTAGTATTCCACCCGTTCCACAGAAAGGATCTAAAACAACATCCCCCTCTTTAACATGAGCAAGATTTACCATGCATAATGCCAGTTTCGGACTCATTGATCCAGGATGGAAATATGGTCTTTTATGAGGCTTGTTATCAAAGAAGTGTCTTTTATCCTGTTCAATTAAAAGTTCTGTTATAATAACTTTATTATATCCAACAACTCTCTCTTCTTTAAATTCATTTGTTACTGTTTTTGGATTAGTGTATACTAATTTAATAGTATGTACTGCATTATCCAGGGATACAGGCATTTGACAATCCTGTTTTATGTAACCCCCAATATTCCTTTCGATTTTATCTTTATCAACTTCACCATTACCCATTCGTTTTACCCTAACTTTAAATGAGTCTTGAATTTGTTCTTTCCAATCGATTTTCTTAATTACATCTTCTAATTCTTCAGGAGTTGTTTTATCTAATGTTAATAAGATTTCATGAGTATATCCTAGATGTGAACCTAATTCAATTATTTTTTCTTTATCGGCACAGACATCCAGTTCTATTACACCAGGATATTCATTTATTATGTCATATTCAATTTTTAATGTTCCAAGTCTTGCAAGTAGTTCTGCTTTAGGTAATGTTTCGTTTTCCTGTGATAATATTACAGTGATTTCCATATGTTTTTAAGCCTCCTTACACCTATTTTTGGCACTAGTTTAAATATTATTCCAGTCTTTACCAATTCTTTTAATAACGGCGTTTGATTATCCATATCTCCATATTCTGAAATAATCTTATCAACTTCGTATTCTTTTAATTTTTTAAACATGTAATTGAAGTCATCTTCAGTCATGTCCCTAATAATATTCTGAACATTTTTTTGTGCTTTAAATTCATCATAATAACGTTTATGATACTCTTTCTCATAATTAAGTAGATATTTGTTGTTACCTTCTTCCAACATTTTAATAGAATTTTTACTTGCTATTTCAACACAGTTAAATCCTGAAATTAATCCCCCACCGGTTGTAGGTTTTACTTGACTGGCAGAATCACCTAATAATATTGTGTTATTTTTTACAATTCTTTTATTAGGATTAAATTTTGGAATCAGCCCATTATGTTTTTCAATAATTTCATCAGAACTTTTTAATTGATTATTTAATATTTTTTCAGCTTCAGAATAAGAACCTTCCGTGAACAATCCTACTCTTTTTGTAAAAGGAGACGTTGGAATTTCCCATAAAAATCCGGGAAGAATTCCTTCCTTAATACTCAAATTAACATAATCCAATTCTTGATTCTCAGTTTTTACTGTGTACTGCAATCCCAGGAATGATTCATCGTTTAAATCAGGATTCATCTTTTTTGATGTATGACATGTTGGTCCTGATGCTACTGCAATTAATTTGGCAGAATATTTGCGTTCTGCTGTTTTGATAGTTGTATTGTCAATATCCACATCAAGGACTCTTTCACCTAAATGGTGTGTTACTCCTGCATCAACTGCCCTATCGAATAAGTATTTATCATACATAACCCGGTCTAATACATATGCCACCGTTTTTTCTTTACGAACACGTATCATAGTTCCTTCAGGTGAGTAAAGATTTGCTCCTTTTACTCGGTTATTTATAACATGTTCAGGTAGATTTTTTGTATCACAGATATTTGTTGAAACAAGACCTGCACATTGTAGTGGTTGACCTATCCTATTTTTCATATCAAACAATGCAACATCAAAACCTTCTTTGGCCATTTTATATGCATATGTTGAACCTATAGGTCCTGCCCCAACCACTATTATATCATAATTAGTCATTTAACATCCCATCTACTTTTTATGTCGTTTAAACATTTGATTATGTTTTTTAAATATTTGTTCTTTATCAAGTTCTTGTGATGATTGATATTGATTGTTTTGTTGCCAGTTTTCTTCTTGTCTTTCAGGGGTTATAACCTCCCCTTCATCATAATATGAAACATTTTCCTGAGTATGATCAGGTTGAATGCATTCTTCATCTGTGAAATCCTCTTGTGAATACTTTTCATTTATTGGTTGATAATTCGGTTGTGGATTATAGTTATTTTGCGGATTATAATTGGATTGCTGATTATACTGTTGATTAGGGTCATGTTGTTGATAATATTGCTGATCATATTGATTATGTGGATTATACTGATTCTGTTGATTAGGATTAGGTTGTTGTTGATAATTCTGCTGATTATACTGATTTTGTGGATTATAATTTGGCTGTTGTTGATAATTCTGCTGATTATACTGATTTTGTGGATTATAATTTGGCTGTTGTTGATAATTCTGCTGATTATATGGATTTTGTTGATAATTATTATAGGTATTTTGTTGAGCAAAACCAACAGCATTCATACAATTTAATATTATTTCTTCAGCTTTTTTAGGTGAAGGAATATCATCAAGGATAGTTTCAGACATTTCATTAGCACCATATATTATAATATCACCCACACCCAAAATTCTTTCAAGAATAGATTGATTAATTTCAATATCTTGAATTTTATGGTATGCCATTATAATTTTCTCTTTATGGATAAAACCTCTCTGAATAACAACATGTGAATCTGTGAACACATAATTTGTATAATTCCAATCAAGAACATCGAGTATTAACTTAATTAGTACAACCAATATTAACAAGAACAATAACAATTCAGTATAGAACATTACATTATCCACAGCAATATGGAAGTTTTCTACAAGATCTTCATGCAATACATAGACAAATGCCATGATTGGTGAAAACATGAAAACTAATATGAATAATACAACAATTTTTAGAATAAAATTATCGGAATATAACCAGAAACTAGGTTTAGTCTCCAATAATATTTTTTCTGATGTATTAAATTCACTTCTATTTTGATGTTCTTTCCTTTTATTAGGATTTGGTTTAGGCATCATACAAAATACCTCCCTTTATTTAAATATGTTAAATATATTTGTTACTTATTAATAATATATTTATAAGTCATCACAACCACATTAAAAGGAAATAATATGAAAAATAAAATATTTGAAAAAGAAATAAGCATTGAATCAACACATCTTTTATTAAAAACAGATGTAAAAACAAATATTGAAGAATATATTATTAATCAAAGAGAAATTATTCAAAAACAAATTAATAAAAACCCCAAATTTAATGGTTATAAACCAGTAGACATTATAACTTCACCAAGAATTTTAGAATTAATGACAAATGCTGGAAAAATTGCTGGAATAGGCCCAATGTCTTCAGTAGCCGGAAGCATAAGTCAAGTATGTTTAGAATATCTTGAAAAACATGAAACAAAATTTAGTGTACTTGAAAATGGTGGAGATATTGCATTGAAGACAAATAAAGAATTAATATTAGGAATTTATGCAGGGAAAAGCATATTTACAAACAATATAGCTTTAAAAATAAAAGCAAAAAAAGAAGGCTATGGAATTTGCACATCCAGTGGAACTGTAGGACCATCAAAAAGTTTTGGTAAAACAGATGCTACTATTGTACTTGGAAAAGAAGCGAGTATTTGTGATAGTTTAGCAACCAAAATTGCTAATTTTGGAAATGGTGAAGATGACGAAGAGATAATTAACAATTCTTTAGAAAAAGCTGAAGAATACCTTGAATATTGTGATGGAATCATAGTTATTAAAGGAGAATACTTAGCAAAAATAGGACATATACCAAAAATTGTTAAAATGGAATAAAAATCCAATTAACCCATTACAAAAAATTTAAAATAATTAAAAAAAATATTCTTATACAAGAATAATAATTAAAAAAAAAATAAGGTGAAAAAAATGGAAGAACAAAAATACTGTCAATCCTGTGGAATGCCAATAACAGAGGACATATTAGGTACTGAAAAAGATGGTAGTACGAGTGAAGATTACTGTAAATTCTGTTATGAAAAAGGTGAATTTTTACAAGACTTTACCATGGCAGAAATGATTGAATTTTGCATACCTTTGGTTGTTGCAAACTCAGATATGGATGAACAATCAGTAAGCATAATGTTAAACAAATTCATTCCACAACTAAAAAGATGGAAAAAATAATAAACACCAACTTTCCCTTACCTATTTTTTTGAATGTGAATCATTCAGATATATTCTTTTCAATTTTTTAATTGAATTAACATAAACATAATTCAATAATAAATTTTTTTTCAATTATCAATTAATTAAAGCACGTGAATAAAAATATCTTTATTCAATTAAAAACAGTTAATATAATAAATTATAAAAGATAAATGGTTATTATAGTGATTAATACTCAAAAAGAGAAGGTATACTATAATGACAAAAATAATTCAAATATCTGATTTACATACCGGTTTTTCAGAATTTAGGGAAGACATTCTACTAAGAGCCATCAATAAAATTAATAAATTACAACCAGATGCTGTAGTAATATCTGGAGACATAACGGATAATGGATATTATAAAGAATTTGTTAAAGCAAAAGAATATATTGATCTGATAGATTCACCAACAATAGTGATACCTGGAAATCATGACGCAAGAAATATTGGTGATGAAGTTTTTGAAGAAATAATAGGAAACCGTGACAGTACTTTAGAAATAAAGGATGCTAATATTAAAATAATAGGATTGGATAGCAGTGTCCCTGATTTAGGCCATGGTAAAATTGGTAGATTTCAGAGAAAATTTTTGGAAAAGGAAATAAAAGATGCTAAAGATAGGAACATGTTTATTATCATTACTGTTCATCACCATATTATCTCTGTTCCCAATACAGGTAGAGAAAGAAATGTTTTAAGTGATGCAGGAGACATTCTATTAATATTACTTCAAAATGATATAAATTTAGTATTGTCCGGCCACAAACATGTGCCTCATGTATGGAAAATGAATAATACCCTATTTGTTACTGCAGGTACTGTTTCTTCAATGAAATTACGTGGAAATACTCAACCATCATTTAATCTCTTGGAAATAAATGATGATGAAACACATATTACTTTATATAACTATGATGGAAGCACTAAAGAATTAACACCACCATAAAAAAAAATAACAAAGTAGAAAAGTAAATTTCTACTTTATATGTTATAAACATACAAATGTTGTATTAATTTCATATGAATTATACTTATCATTACCACTATAACCAACGGTAACGTTATTTATTCCAGTAGTAGTTATTGGCATTGTAAATACATAAACTCCATTATTATCTGTTCTGGCATAATACTTTTTACCATTTATTACTATTTTTACATTACTACTAATTATTGCTTTACCCTCAGCATTAGTGAATTTACCCGTAATAGTTACATTTTCACCACTAGCTACAGGATCAATAGGATTGTAAGTAACAATCACGTCTTGTTTACCCACATTGAATGTTGTAGTAGTTTCATAAGAATTATAATTTTCGTTACCACTGTAACCTATGGAAACTTCATTTATTCCCATATCTATTGTTTTAGCTGTGAATGTAAATGCACCTGAACTATCCGTTCTAGCATAATACTTTTTACCGTTTATAATAATTTTAACATTACTATTACCAATAGCTTTACCATTTACATCTGTAAATGTACCTGTAATAGTCACATTAGAACCATATGCCACATCTTCAATTGGATTGAAAGTTACAATTACATCTTGTTTAACAACATTAAATGTACCATTTGTTTCATAAGCATTATAATTATCATTACCTGCATAAGCAACAGTTACATTATTAAGACCAACTACTGTTGTCTTAGTAGATAACGTGTATGTACCTGTTTTATCAGTCCGTGCTAAATATTTAACTCCATTAATAAATACCCTTACATTACTGTTAGATATTGGTTTACCTTCAACAGTAGTGAATTTACCAGTAATAGTAACATTTTCACCACGAACAACTTCTTCTATTTCATCAAAAGTAACAATCACATCACACTTAATTGTTTCAAATTCAGATTTTGTATTATGCGGATTATATTTTTCATTTCCATCATAACTGACTGTTACATTATTAATTCCAATAGTTTTAGCTCTGTAATCATAAGTAAAGATTCCATTTTCATCAGTTGTGATATCATAATTTTGATTATTAATTGTAATTGATAAATTTTGTTCAGATAATTCTAGACCATTACTGTCAGTTAATTTTCCTGAAATAGTAACATAATTTCCATAAACAGTTTCAGGAATTTCATCAAGAACAATAACAGTATCCTTCTTAATCATTTCTAATATTTCATCAATTTTATCACTTAATTCATCAATTTTATCATTAGCTACATCCAATTCATCACTTAATTCATCAATTTTATCATTAGCTACATCCAATTCATCATTTAAATCATCAATTTTATCATTAGCTACATCCAATTCATCATTTAAATCATCAATTTTATCATTAGCTACATCCAATTCATCATTTAAATCATCAATTTTATCATTAGCT
>NZ_JAEELZ010000009.1 GCF_016282985.1 Methanosphaera sp. | reverse complement strand
TTCATAAGATTTTAGTAAAAGAAGTTTTACTTATAATATACTATTTATGGTATTTAAATATAAATTTATCTCTATGAGTATAATAAGTATAAATATTATAATTATTATAAAGTATACCATAGGAGAAGATACTAATGTCAAAAACAATTAAAGTAAGTGATAGTGTCCATTACCAATTAGGACTAAAAGGAAATAAAAATGATACATATAATGATATAATACAACGTTTAATAGATGAATCAAACGAAGAATTTACTGATGAAGAAGCAAAAATATTTAACGAAAGAATAGAAAAATTTGAAAAAGGAGACTATTCTGAAACTATTAAACTAGATATTGATAAAGAACTGAAAAAAATAGGTTAAACTATGACATACTCAATATATGAACACAAAGAAGCTACCAAATTCCGTAAAAAACATGAAAAAGATAAAGATTTATTAAAACGAATTTTACTTAAATACAATGAAATAAAAGAAAATCCTCATGATTCCCAATTCAAACAATTAAAAAGTTCTAAATGTCCCCAATGTAAACGTGCACGAGTTGGGAACTATAGAATAATCTTTTTTGTATCAAAAAAAGATATAGAAATAGTTTCAATCATCACTAGACGAGATAATTATAAAAAATATTAATCAAAATTTATATTAGACACGTCAATGTCACCAGACATTAATTTTGCTAATAATGTGTCACGAAGTTTTGTTAGTTTTTCTATTTCTTTATTATTCTTATAAACTTCAGAATATAATGTTGAACTAATTTTTTCGAATTTATCTAATTCATCTGGTGATGGTAACGGAATTTCAATATTACTTATTGCTTTTTGTGTAATTAAAGGTTGAGTAGAACCAGTATTATAAGCATCATAATTTATTCTTTTCAGAATTTGGAATAGATATTCGTAATATTTTGACTTAATTAATAATGTATTATCAGATGGATGACTTATCAATGACCCTTTGAACAATTCCAAGTGTACCTACTCGTCCAATTAATAATATTGGTTCATTATAAGAATATTCTGAAACATAACCCATTATACTACTTGCACCATGTAAGGGATAAATGAATTCATCTTTTTTAAGATTTTCTTTAACATCTGGTCGTTTTCCACTAGTAATATGAATTATCTCTTTTAATCTGATTAATCTCCAACTTTCTGGAAAATTTGTCCATGAATGTTCTATAAAATTTTCATCTTTAAATGGTTCACAGTTTACAAACCAATTTGTGAAGATAGATTCAGCAAGCTGTTCTAAATTATTGTTAGAATTTTTTTTTAAAATATTTATGTATGTAATTTAACAACATATTATATAACAATGTTATATACAAAAAGAAAAAAAATAATTTATTTTAAATCAAAAGGTATATTGATTGAAGAGTTGGTATTTGACTAGATTTATGCAGTTTATCTTTCAATTTCTTTCAGATAATTGTCCAGTAAGTCAAATAATTCCTCTTTCGTGTTGACCTGAAATATCCTATTTTTAATTATTGCATTTTTGTATAATCCTTTCATATAGTAGGAAGCCTGTTTTCTCATTTTAACCACAGCTATGTCTTCATCTATCTTATTTTTAAGCAATAATTCGCAATGTTTTTTTATCATTCCAATTTTTTCTTCAGCACTAACTTTTTTTGGCTCAATTCCATAATCAAGGTAGTCAACACATTCCTTAATTAACCAGGGATTACCTAGCACTCCTCTTCCTATCATGATGGCATCACATTCTGTTTCATCAAGCATCTTTTTAGCATCATAACAGGTTTTGATATCTCCATTACCAATAACAGGGATATTAACAGCTTCTTTAACTTCTTTTATAAGATTCCAATCTGCCTTTCCTTTATATTCCTGGATTTTGGTACGTGGATGCACGGTCACTGCAGAAGCACCGGCATCTTCCAGTATTTTGGCAACTTCAACTGCATTAATGTTTTCAAAATCCCAACCGCTACGTATTTTTGCAGTAATGGGGACTGGAACACTATCTGCAATTGTACTTATGATATCATATATTTTATTGGAATCTTTCAGAAGATATGCACCCGAATGTCCACGCAACGCAACTTTTCTAACTGGACAACCCATATTGATATCTATAATGTCCGGTTTAACAGTCTCACACAAATATTCTGATGCATGTTTCAATGATTCTGCAGTTGAACCAAAAATTTGTTGTGATAGAGGTCTTTCGAAATCAGTCATGTATAACATTTCCCTGGTTTTGCCGTTGCAATGGATAATTGCCTTGTCTGATATCATTTCTGTTTCAACAAGGCCACAACCCATTGATTTTGCAATGCATCTGAATGATGAATCACAAACATCGGCCATAGGCGCTAAAACAATTTGATTGTCTATTTTTACATTACCTATCTTCCATTCCATATTATCACAGTTATAGAGGTTGTCAATGATTGTTAATCTATTTTTTTTAAAAGTTAGTTATATCAGAAAATGTTATGGGGATCATATTATAAAAGTTATTTTAAAGATAAAAATAGTATGTTAAAGTGATATACTTTAACTTCTTCTTGCAGCAATAATTGCATTGTTAGGACATTGATCCACGCATTTACCACAGTCTACGCATGAAAAATATTTTACGCTTGGTTTGTCCTCTTTATTGTCTATTGCTCCTGTTGGACAAAGTTGTATGCATAATCCTCCCTCAGGACATGCACTTATTCCATTGCATATATTTTCATCTATAGTTACGGCCATATTATTCACCTATTGTATTTTTTCAGAGAGTTGTATTCCACCAGTTCCCACGTTATCTGGATGTGTTCCTCTGACTATTACAGTTATTGCTTCTATCGGCATGTCATATGCATCAGCAACTATTTGTGATACTTTTTCAATAATTTCCTTTTTTTGTTCTTTTGTTGCATTTCCAGGACCTTCAACTGTTACTACAGGCATTTTATTCACTCCTATTCTTCAGATACTGGTTTTCCAGCCACTCCTATATTTTCAGGTATGTTTTCACGGATTATCATAGTAATTGTTTGTATAGGTAATCCATATGTATCAGCAACAACTTGTGACACATTTTCAATCATTTCTTTTTTTGTTTCTTTTGATAAATTTTTTGATGCTTCAACAGTTACAACAGGCATATTATCTACTCCCATTTTTCTTAGTTTATACTATATCTATCCTGTCTATTACTTTTTTCTATTGGTTCGTCAGTATATTTTTTTTTTCATTATTGTAGTTTAATTGTTTTGTTTTAATCCAATCAAATTTAAAAATATTTTTTGAAAGGATTTTTTTTATCAAAATAATTATTATCTCACTTTTATAATTAAATTCATTTGATATAACAACTTTTATTAATAATTGTCAATATAAATACAAATATATTTTATTATTATAGAATATTTGGAGAATGATTAAGATGAATAAAAAACTTCAATTTTTTGTTGTAGTTATTATTTTATTAATCTTTGGTTTATCTTGTTCTTATGCATCAAATCAAACTGATGATACCAGTTCTGATGCAATTTCAACAGATGTACCTAAAACTGATAATATAATAACTAAAACAACTGAATCTGATGTCAAGGCAGCTACTTCTGAAGTAACAAATTACGCTTCATTATCCAAGGAGTTACTTGACAATTCAGGTGTTGATAAAACAGTTAATATGAAAAAAGGAACTTATACTATTACAAATCCTATTAAAATGACTCAAAAAGCCAAAACTATTGTTGTTAACGGTAATGGTGCAGTAATAGATGGTTCAAATGCAAAATCATTTTTAACTGTAACAGCAAACAATAAACTTACAATTAACAACTTAGTGATTAAGAACACTAAGAATACTAATGAAGCCGCAGGTATTGTTGTATCAGATAAAGCTCAATTAACTTTAAATAATTGTACCTTTATTAATAATGTTGCATCAGGAAAAGGGGGAGCATTACTAAACAGGGGAACAACAACCATAAATGCTTGTGAATTCACATCAAATACTGCTGCTCAGGGTGGTGCTATTTGGAGTACTGGTGAATATGGTGGTTCTATAACAATACAAAACTCAAAATTTGTAAGTAACAAAGCAAGTAGTACTAATAACTATGACAAAACTGGTGTAATTTATCTTGTTTCTGGAAAAACTGATAAAATTGTTTCTAGCACATTCGAAAACAATAACGGTAGATTAATACATAACTTTAAAAATACATTGGAAGTATCTAAAAACACATTCAAAAACACAAACGTAAATGTTCCTGGTAAAACCATTAGAGGTGCATTAATAGACAATTATGAAGCAAATATAAAAATAACTGACAATATATTTGATCAGATAACTGTATCTGCAAGCTCTGTTCGTGGAGGAATATTATATAATGAAATAGGTACCTCTTCATTTACCAATAATAAGATATCTAATTTCAAAGTAACTGGTACTGCTTCTAAAGAAAGTATCATGGGTGGAATAATATTTAATAGAAATTCCACATTAACAGTTTCTGATAATAACTTTGATAATACAAATAATGGACCTAGTATTAGGGGTGGAGTATTATATAATAATATTGCAACAGCAACAGTAACCAGCAATATATTCAAAACAAAAAACACAGCTACTACTGAAATACGTGGTGGTGCAATATACAATGATAAAGCAGAGAGAGCAAGTGTTTTAAATCATGGCGGAAATGATTTTAAATCAATTGTAAACAAAGGAAACGTAATAAATTCAACAATTTATAATCTTGGAATTGTTAAAGAGATTAAAGTGGAAAAAAGTACAGTAATAACAGTAAAAGATGTTCACGGGGTTGTAGGAAATAATATTTTATTAATAGCTAATGTAAATGATGTTTCCGGAAATAAAGTAACTGGTGGAACTCTCGTATTCAAAATAAATGGTAAAACTGTATCAAATAAAATAAGTGTTAAAAACGGTATAGCAACTGCAGCTATTATAGCTACAAAATCTTATAATAATGGTAAACTTTCTGCTTCCTATGGCGGAACAACAGGATTTAAAGCCAACAGTACGGCTAAAAATGGAATTGTAAGTCTTTCATTAAGAAATGCTAAAGTAACAGTTACTGTATCACCATCATCTGCTAAACAATATGAAACAATAGTTTTCACAGCAAAAGTAGTTGATAGTGCTACAGGTAAGGCTATATCCGATAATTCAAAAGCAGTTGCAGTATTTAAAATCAATGGTAAATCAATTAAAAACAGTTTAAACAATGTTATTAAGTTCCAAATTAAAAACGGAGTTGCAACTTTCAACTATGCAGTTCCTAAAGGAATGGCAGGGTACACTGTAAATGGTTCAGTAAGATACTATGACGTAACTGCCTGTGTATCTCACCCAGATTATAATACTATTGACCGTGCAACTACTAAATTTACAGTTCAAAGAAGTAATATTTCATTAACAACTACAACTCTTGTAGCAAACATGACTTCTAAAAAATTAACCATTAAAGCAAATGTAAAAGATTATAAAGGTAACAATGTTCTTGGTACTACCAAATTAAACATTAAAATAAACGGTAAAACAGTACTAATCAATAATGTAACTACAACCACATTTAATAATGGGGTTATTAATTTAGTTATGGATTTACCACAAGTAAGTAGTTTAAACAGTATCATGTTTGTAATTGGTGAAAGATGTTCATATGAAAGTCTTAGAGAAACAATTACTGACATTACTAAAGTAAAATAATTATATCAGTTAAATCTCTAAATAAGGGGATTAAGGTTGGTATTAATTGATTTTTTCTATTTTTTATTTTTTTTTTCTTATTTTTAAAAAGTATAATGTCTTTTAAATCAATTATTGATTTTTTTCTATTATATCGAAGATTATTCCGTCTTGTAATGTGACATCGCAGACATAAATTTTTTTAATATTAAAACGTATAGATAATGCTTTTGTAATCAATAAGCTAGGTATAATAGTATGTACACGTTCAGAATCGACCTGTAATGCAGGTTTATAGTTTTCTTTAGAATTTGTTGATAATTTGTCCAGAACAAAATCTACCTGTTCAATTGTTATTAAATTATTTTTATCTGTTTTTACTTTTAAATGCTCAAAAAGTCTTTTAAGTGTAACAAATGTTTTGCCTATTCCGTATAAATATTCCATTGAAAAATCATTAATTTTTAGATTATTGATTCTTTTCAAGGTTTCCTTAATAATATTCTGCTGTTCTTCTTTCGTAGGATATAATAAGCTTACATATTCATTAAATATTGTTAAAACACCTATGGGTATACTTTTTTGTTCAAGAATTTTGTCAGTATCTTCAAAAATGGTTATTTCACTACTTCCTCCACCTATATCTACAAATATGCCCTCATCACAAGGCAGATCTATCCAACGTAATGAATGAAAACTATGTTTTGCTTCTTCTTCACCTGTATATACGGTAATGTTTATATTCAATGATTTTTTTACTAAATCCAAAACTTCATTTTTATTTTTAACATTTCGTAGACTGGCTGTTGCAACATAATATGATTTATCAACATGTAATTTGTCAGAATATTTTTTTAATTCTTTCAAAGTATTTAACAATACTTCAATTCCTTCATCTGTCAGGATATTATCTTTTCTATATGAAATTAGGCCAGTTGTTTTATCATGTATTATTACAGGTTCTATTTTTCCTTCAGAGTATTCATAAATTTTATACTTAATAATACTTGAACCGATATCTATTACTGCGTATAACATTATATTCACTAATAATATTTTTGTTGTTCAAGTTAAAAATAGTTTTAAAATAAAAAGGGGGTTATGTGGAATAATTATTCTTTATTCCAGTTAATAGCTCCGTAGAGTACACATATTAATGTGATTACTACACATCCCAAGTATCCACCAATTATCCATGGATCACTAAGTCCTAGAATTTCAATCATTGTGCATCACCTGAAACTTTTGCATCAAACATTTTATCAATTTCTTCCTGTTCTTCTTTAGAGTTATGTGTAAGTAATGTGACAACAATTGTGAATATGAATGAAATTGGTAATGCAATAACCATTGGATCCACATAAGGCCATGGCATGGATGTGAAGAGCACAGCTTGACCTGTTAACATTTTACAAATACCAATTCCTGCTGCTTCTTTTTGATGTGTGAATAATAAGCAGAATAAACTCGTAATTGTTCCGCTAAGAATACCAGCTATAGCTCCTTGTTTTGTTGTACGTTTCCAGAATAATGCACAGATGTATACTGGCATAAATGCTGCAGCACAAATACCAAAGAAAATTGTTGTTCCTTGAGCAACAACTCCTCCCGGTAATATGAAAGCTAAGATTACTGCTAGAATAATACCTATTAAAATACCTATTCTTGTAACACTTAAACTCTCTTTATCTTTTTTAAATGCTGCATATAAGTCATGACCTATTGCAGAACCTTGTGAGTGGAATTGTGTACTTAATGTACTCATAGCTGCACATAGTAAAGTCAGTGTAAATACATATGTGAACCATTCAGGCATTGCTGAACTAATGAATGTAGGAATAATCTTGTCTACATTTCCTCCGGCAGCTTGAATAGCAATTTGTCCCGTAGTTTGGTAGAAATATGCGTTAGATAATGATCCAACAACATATGCTGAAAATGTTGCTACAAATATGAATATTCCACCAATAAGAACTGCCCTATTTAATTCTTTGTTACTGTTAACAGTCATAAAACGTACTGCTAATTGCGGTTGTGCTATTGCACCTATTCCCACACCCATAATAATGGATGTAACTAAGTTCCACCAAAATACACTACCTGGTTGTGGAAATGTCGTCCATCCGGTAGCACCTGTCGCTTTAGCAGTTTCAGGGAATAATGGGGCCATATTTGATAAGGCAGTATGTGCTTCAGTTACTCCTCCAAGTATCCAATAAATGCTTATTAATAAAACAAGCATTCCAAAGAACATTATTACTCCTTGTAATGCATCAGTATACATTACTCCTCTTAATCCACCGAATATTACATAAAATCCGATAATTACTGCTAAAATTATAATAGCTATTTGGAATTCTAAACTCAATGTTGTTTCTAAAAATCTTGCAGCACCGATTAACACACTTGCTGCATATACTGGCATTGCACAAAAGATTAGTAATCCACTAAAGTATTGTATGAATTTACTGTTAAATCTTTTTGATAAGAATTCTGGGAAAGTTAATGCATTTAAATATTTTCCAATTGCTCTTGTTGGTTTTCCAAAGAATACGAATGCTATGAAGATACCTACAGCTATATTTAAAAATACTAACCATAAAATTCCCATACCATTTGTACCAGCTAAACCTCCGAAACCTACAATTGCTGCAGTACTAATGAACGTTGCACCATAACTTAAAGCCATGATGAAAGAACTGGTTTTACGTCCAGCAACCAAGTAATCTTCGTTACTACTTGTACGTTTCCAAGCAATATAACCTACCAGAACCATCATTGCAATGTAAATTAAAATTATCACTGCTAATAAATAATTCATGTTATCTCCTATGTTATACTTCTTAAATTATTTTCTTATATAGTATTTATCTTTGTTTTTAATCGTTTATTAGTATTGTCATTTTTTTTATTATATATTCAAAAAAAGATGAGTTTTGGTGGTTATTTTTTGTTTTTTCGATAACTGGATGGTAATACACCCATTTCTTTTTTAAATGCTTTTGCAAATTTGCTACTGCTTTTATATCCTACCATATATGCTATTTTTGAAATGGGATAATCAGTATTTTTGATTAATTCTTTAGCTCTATAGAATTTGTATTCTTTGTACCACGTATATAACGGTTTTCCATACATGTCCTTAAAACAATTTTTCAATGTTGTTAAATTTATCCCATAACTCATAGATAAAGTTTCTAAAGAAACGTAACTGGCAATGTTTCGGGATAATGAATTTTTAATGTATCTTACTACACGTATTGTTTCATCAGAGTAAGTTCGTTGATCAATTTTTTCATTTTCTATTTCTATTTCATATAAGAATAGCAATGATTCCAACGTTTTCAATATGAACAATAATCTTTTTGATTTGTCTTTTTTAAAGTCAAATTCTTTTATTTCTTCAACAATGTTTAAAATTTTCTCCGGAGTTTTAAAGATGATTGCATTTTCGTTTTCACACACATCAAAATAATAATTTATAACTTCTCGAATGTCCTTGAAGTAATCTGATATGTGGGGCATTTGTTTTTTATTTATGATAATATGAACAATAGTAACTTCTCCAACATAACTGAATGAATTGGGAAGCATATTTTTCTTATACATACTAAGATAATTATTTTTTACAAATGCATATTTGTTAGGACCTACTTCAAAACGATAACTTCCACTATCAATAAAATTAATTAATAAATTATCTTCTGGGTGTTCATATTCCAGTAATTCATCACTTTTTGTAAAGTAATCGTTTAAATAGGAATGGGTAATTATTACACTTGTTCCCGGAATTAGATTATATACACTTAATTCTACATCATACTTATTCGGTACTTTAATGTATGCTTTATGTCCTCCTGGCATATCTTCAAATGTAACATATGGAGCAAATTCGTCTTTGACTTTAATTTCGTCAGTGGGGTACATTTTTTCTTTTTTCATTTAATCTATCCTATGTAGTTATTAAGTGAATGCTTATTATTTTTTACTATGTCTAATCTTATATTAAAATATGTTTATTAAATATTTTTTTAAATGATTAATTTGTTTGTCTCTATTCGATTTATAATTTAATTAATACTTTTTTATCTAACTTTTCTTAATTTATTACCTTTATTTTCTTGAATTTTATTAATAATTGCTTTGTGCATACGTCTAATAAATTCGGCCCTTTCTTCATATTTTAGAACATCAAGATAACCTCTTGAAACTAAATTAAATGCAAAAGGTGTTGGAATAGTAGTATCAACTGTTTTAATTATGGTTTTTTGTTCTTCAATTGATTTTAAAACTTCTTGGGCATGTTTTATGTCCATGTAATCTTCAATAACTTCTCGTCTTGCTTCATCTAAAATTGCAAAATGATTGTCTACATCTTTAACGAAATTTAAAAGAATTTTGCTGGTGACCTGTTGTCTTCCAACACTTTTTTCCCGACCTTTATATCGACGTAAAATCATTAAAGATCGATTAGCACAGTCTCTAAATCGGCTTGCTAAAGTTTCGGTTTTATCAATGGCTTGGATTAATATTTCCCTAATGTTGTCACTGGTTAATTCTTCGAATGCTTCAGCTCCTCCAATTTTTGAATCACTACTTAAATAAAAACCATTGTCATCAATACTAATCATCACGTCTCTATGATAACGTTGTGCAATTATATATGCTACTGCTCTACTTAGGGCATCATTTACTCGTCTGCCGTATAATGAGTGGAAAACAACAAATTTTCTTCCTCCAAATCCCGTATAATATTCAATTAATAATTTGTTTTTTGAAGGTATTTCACTATATAAATATTGTTCCACGAAATAATAATAAATTGAACTGGCAGCATATTCATCAACATATAAATAATCTTTAATATAATTGATTATCTCTTCCTGTGAAAGATTGGTTGATAGTTTCCAATCCATTATGGCTCTAAAATTTTGTATTGAAACTCCTATATCATATGATAATGGTAACTGTTCTGAAACCCATGATGGTATTGTGGGCGTGCTGCCACTTGGTACAACTGTCACAGTCATTCCTCTTGCATATTTGAATTGATAGACTTTACCACCCAATACGAATGTATCTCCCTTATGTAAACGTTCCATAAAGTCTCCATCAATATTTCCAATTATCTGTCCATTACATTTTACTTTTGCATGACTTCTATCTGCTATTGTTCCAACATTGGTGGAATAAAGTACTCTTGCTAGTTTTCCACGTTTTCCAAAAGTATTGCTATCCCAGTCAACCCAAATTTTAGCATAAACATACCTTTGTTCTAGTGTTGAATATTCTCCTGCAAGATAACGGAGAACCTGTTCATATTCGTCCCAGGTCAAATCTTTGTAGGGCATGGCTTGCTTAATTAAATGGAATATGTGTTTGATATTTTGTCTTCCTTCAATTGCAATTCCATAAATGTGCTGACTTAAAACATCTAAACAATTATGTGGGATGTTGATACGGTCTATTTTACCTTCAATTGCATTTTTTAATATTAAACTACATTCTACAAGATCATCTCTATTTACAACAATCATGCGACCTTTGGATTTTTCATGTAATTGATGTCCGCTACGTCCAATTCTTTGTAATGCTCTGGAAACGGATTTTGGAGAACTGATTAATATAACTAAATCAATATAACCAATATCGATTCCCAATTCAAGAGAAGTACTACTTACAACAACTTTTAAGTTTCCATCTTTCAATTGATTTTCTGTTTCAAGTCTAACTTCTTTGGATAATGATGAATGGTGGGCCATTACGTTATTTGTATTATAATATTTGGGAAAATGTTGAGTTAACTTATAAGAAACACTCTCGGCACCACTTCGGGTATTTGTAAAAATTAATGTTGTTTTGTGCTGTTGAATTAACTTATGTAATAAGTTATAAAGTTCTTTAGTCAGTGTTTCCTGATCCGTTTCTATAATATTCTCTACTGGACATAATACTTGCATATCCAGTTGCTTTAAGTAATTGACATTAATTATTTCACATTCTCGTTTGGTTCCCCAGGAATATCCTGATAGAAATGTGGCTATTTCATCCGGAGGACTGACTGTAGCACTTAATCCAATACGTGTGAAACCACCTGTTAATTCATTTAAACGTTCTAAACTAAGACTTAGGTGTGTTCCTCTTTTGTTTTCAGCTAAGGAATGTATTTCATCAACTATCACATATCTAACACTTTTTAATTTTTCCCTAAATTTTGGTGCTACGAGAAGAATTGATAATGTTTCAGGAGTGGTAATTAAAATATGTGGGGGATGTTTCAACATTTTTGAACGTTGATACTGAGTTGTATCTCCTGTTCTAACGGCTTGTCTAATTCCAACGTCATGACCGGCAATATTGTTTATTCCATTAATTGGTTCTTCTAAATTCTTAAAAATATCATTATCCAATGCTTTGAGTGGGGAAATATATATGCAATAAACTTTTTCTTCCAAGAGATTACGTTCACTTAAACTGGTTAATCCGGATAAAATTGCTAAAAATGCCGTCAATGTCTTTCCAGAACCGGTTGGGGAAAGAATTAGGATATTCTTACCTGCATTGATGTGAGGGATAGCTTGTCGTTGGGCATCAGTAAATGTTTCAAATTTGCTTTTAAACCATTTACTAACAAAAGGATGTAATAAGCTATGTATATGATCATCACTATATTCAATATTCAATTTATCAACTCTAATAATTCTCGTATTGTTCTATATTAAGAATGTCCTTTACAAAACCAAATGGAAAAACTTCATCTTCTTCGACAGCAAAAACTTCAAACTCTAAAACATCTTCAATAAATGGGGAAATTGTTTTTTCATGTAATATATCTGAACCGTGACTAATTGGAGTAAAAGAAGGGGTAACTATTAAATTATATCCATTCCATTCGCCTTTAAGGAATGCTTTCACTTTTTCTACTCTTTCCTGATTACGAATACCGATACATGGATGTTCATGACCTATAACAATCGTTTCAACATTTTCAGAAATATTCTCCGGAATTGCATGTCCATGTGTTATCAAATACTTACCTAATATGACTTCATCTTCCAGAATTAAATCTCTTTTATTTAGAATATACTGTGTGAAAGTATCGTGATTTCCTTTTATAACCTTAATATCCACATAAATATCAGACAGATAATCAATAAAACTCAAAACTTCTTTCCATTCCTGTTTGCTGATACTTCCAAAATTATGTTTTATGTCTCCATTGAGTATGATATTGTTTGCATTAGCTTTTTTTTGAATATTTTCTAATGAAGACAGCACTCTGTCGAATTGATACTGAGGTATCATCAATCCCTGATTATTTAAAGAAGTTTCATAACCAAAATGTAAATCAGAGATTATGAGTGTATCCTCAATTTTTAAAGCATTATTGATTATTTCAGCATCAAATATTTTTGTAGATAAATCCATAATACTATTTTGTTTAAACAAATTTTTATATTATTTTCTTTGGTAAAGGCTATAATCTTAAAAAATATTATTAAGAACCTTTTTATAATATAATACTAAGAATGATTTAATAATATTTATGGAAGGGGATTATTTTTTATGACTGACATAACAACAATTAAAGAAAATATGTCTAATGAGGACTATGAAATTCGATTAGAAGCATGTAAGGAATTAGTGGAATTTCCGGAAGAAGGAATACCTTTGTTAATTGATACATTTAACGATGAAAATCCTCATGTAAGATTTCAGGCTGCAAAATCATTAGCAGAAATAGGAACTGACTCAATTAAACCATTAATTGCTGCATTAAATACGGATGATGCTAAAATTCAAAAATACGTAATATTGTCCTTAAAAGATATTGGGGATGACACAGTAGCAACGGAACTTATAGATGCATTACAATCAGATGATTTTGCTATTAGAAAGTTCTCCGCAAAAGCATTGGGTGAAATGGAAGTAGAATCTGCAGTAGATCCAATTATTGAATTATTAAAAGATGATGACTGGGGAGTAAGAACTTCTGCTGCAAAAGCATTGGGAGATATTGGTGATGAAAAAGCAATAGATCCTATTAAAAAAGCTAGACGTGCAGCAACAGGAGATAAAGAGTTTAAAAAAGTAGCAAATAAATCAATTAAAAAGATTGAAAAAGCAAATAAATAATTCTTTTTCAACTATTTTTTCAGGATAGTTTCGTAAATATCCTCTCGTTTATTTTTTAGAATAGGGATTTGTTCACGAACTGAATTTATGGATTCTGGCATCAAAGTTGCATATATTATCTCTTCTTTTTTTTCAGCTTTGGCTAAAATTTTTCCCCAAGGATCAACAACCATTGAATGTCCCCATGCTACATAATAGGGATTTTCAACTTGGCTGGGGGATGTTGCAATTACATATGCTTGATTATCTATTGCTCTGGCTCTAATTAATGTTTCCCAATGTAAAGGACCTGTTGTTTTATTGAATGCTCCTGGTAATAGGATTATATCTGAATTGTTTTTATTCATTAATGTCCACATTTCATTAAATCTGACATCATAACATATCGCGATAGAAATGTTGGCTAAAGGTGTTTTTAGTGTGGTTATGGTATTTCCCGGACTAAGCGTTTCGGATTCTGTGAATTTCATGGTGTCTGTGTCTATATCAAACATATGCATTTTTCTATGTTTTCCTATAATTTTTCCGTTGTTGTCAATAAAATATGCGGTATTGTATATTTTTTCATTTTCTAATTCTGCAATGGATCCTGATTGTAAAAATATATTATTTTCTTTGGCAGTTTCACACATGGCCTTTAATGTATAACTGTTTTTTTCTTCTTCTGCATTTTCAATAAATTTATCATTGTCATAAGGAGTGTTAAACATTTCAGGTAATGTAATCAGGTCTGCATTATTTGAAGCTTCATTAATTAATTCTATTGCATGATTTACATTAATTTCTTTATCATCAACCACATTCATTTGACAACTAGCAATATTAAATTTTTTCATATTCCCACCTATAAAAAATAATTTATATTTTTAATGTAATACAAATTACTAATTAAGACTAAGATGGTGAAATAATGATAGAAGTTGAAATTGATAGAAGTAATTGTAAGGGATGTGGAGCTTGCACTAAACCATCACAAATTCTGTACTTGGATGATGATAATCTGGTTAATATGGATGGTGGTTTTGTAAATGAAGACACTGTTGAAGGATTAGTAAAATCAATATATGAAATAGAAACATCTGCAAGTATCTGTCCTAATGACTGCTTTACTTTATATGATGAAGATAGTGGTGAAGAGATAGTAGTAGAAAGAAATGCATTATTAGAGGATTGAAATTATGTTAGATTTATTTCCGGAAGAAGATTTAAAAAAATGGAAATTATTCATTTCTTACCCGAAAGATTGTGAAGATTATAATACGTTTATATCCAGATTGGAATCAGCTACCGAAGCATTTAAATGGGAAGATATAACTAATATCAGTGAAACCGGATATGCTGAAGCTATAGCTGATAGTGATGCATTAATTGTATTGTCGGGGTTATGGGATGATAATAGAGATATGATTGAGGAACATATCAAATATGCCCAATCATTTGAAAAAGCAATAATTATTATCAGACCATATGGTGCTGAAGAAATACCTCTGGAGTTACAGGAAGTTGCAACTAAAGTTGTAGGATGGAATACTGCATGTATAGTTGATGCTATTTTATTAAGTATTAATGGGGAGGATTACGAATTTTTAATGTAACCTCTCTTAAAAAAATGAGTCTAATGTTGAAACATCTTCTTTTATTAATGTTCGTGGAGCTTCCATAGGAATAAATTCCATCTGTAATGATTCTAATTCTTCTTTTGCATTTAATGTAATGTCTGGAGCAACGATTATTCCACGAACAAATTCTTTATTATCTTTAAAACAGTCAACATATCTTTTTAATTGTTTAACTGCATTCATACCAGCTTTTCTACTTTTAAATTCTAAAATCATTAATTTTTCTTCAGAATCAGTTCCCATCAAATCAATAAAACCGTTTTCGGTTTGGTACTCTCTTCTTGTTGGTCTAAAACCTTTTTCTATAAGTTCCGGTTTTTCCCATGCTAGATCAACCATATGTTTTTCGTAACCTCTAATTTCCAAATCTTTTGTATCAAGACAATTATAATATGTAACATTATATATTTCATCTAAAAATACTTTTATTTCTTCATTAGGTTTCATTTTTTTACTTGTTAATATGATGCCTTCTTCTGTTGATGATACTTTATTTTTACATCCTGGAGCTTGCCAATTAACAGGATCTAAATTTAGTTCTTGATGAATTGCAAAAGTCCCATCTTTTTTAATTAATATTAATCTGTCCCCAGGTTCAAGAATACTGCGTGCTCTACCTTCATATTCTACATGGCATTTGGATAATATGATTAGCATGGCTTTTTTATCAAATCCCTCTTGAATAATTTCGTATGCTTCTTTATCTGTTGGATTTTCTATGCTCTTAAATTTAATTATAATCACTTCATTTTTTTATTCTAATAATACTTTGTAAAACAAAATATTTAATTTAATTAGGATATATAGTTATATATTATTATCGTATTTAAAAAAAATATAATTCATCGGATGGTTATTAATGACATTTATGAGTATATTAAAAAAGTTTAGTATTGTCCTTGTAGCATTGTTGGCTTTAGGATTAACTAGAATTGGAATAAGTTATTTAATAATCCTTGTAGCAATTGGAATTATCATGCCGATAATAGCGGATAATAAAAAAAGTGCAATGGTTACAGGAGCATTATATGCAACATTGGGTTATTTGTTAAGTTATCCTTCAGGTTTGTTTTTAATTAATTATATGCCGGATACCTATATTCCAATTTCAGTATCTTCTTTAACAGTACTATCAAATTTATTTTTAGGTTGGATAATACCCGTAATAATTGCTATAGTTGTCTGTGGTATATTTGCTGTATTAGGTAATATGATTAAAAATAAATTATCGGATAATGAAATTCAAAAAGATGACAATGAATATTATTTTGAAAAACAAGATGATTTAAACCAAGTAAACACAAATTCATTAAACAAAAATCAAAAAAAGGACTTATTGTATTTAACACCTATTCAGAAAGCAAAAAATAGAAATGAAAATGACGAAGAAAAATGGTGAAAATATGGATAACGTATTGATTGTAGGAGCAGGAACGGGTGGATTAAGTGTTGCAAGAGAATTATCTAAAAATCCTAATGTTAACATAACAATATTGGAAAAAGGCCCGTTATCAGAAGAATCTGAAGCATACAAATATTATGATGTATGGGATAAAAATGAAATGGAACTTATAAAAACAAACCTTGTTGGCGGTTCTTCATTAGTTATAGCAGGAAATTTTGTACCTTCTCTTGTGGAAGAATTGAAGGAGTATGGTATTGACATTTCTCCACAGCTAGAACAATTAAAAGAAGAAATTGGAATTCAAACAATGCCTAAAACTCATGAAGGCAGGATTAATAAATTACTGAAAGATGCAGCTACGGAACTAGGTTTGGATATGCAGGACATGCCAAAAGGTATTGATCCTACTAAATGTAAACAATGTGGTAAATGTGCATGGGGTTGTCCACATGGTGCTAAATGGAGCAGTTTGGAAGACTTGAAAGTAGCACAGGATAATGGTGCCAAATTGATTATAAACGAAGAAGCAACAGCTTTAATAGTGGAAGATAATATAATCAAAGGTGTTAAAACAAATCAGGGAAATCAATATCTGGCTGATGTCGTAATATTGGCTGCAGGAGGAATGGTCACTCCTAAATTATTAAGAACAGCAGGTATTAAAGCAGGAGAAACATTTGCAGTGGATCCATTTATTACAGTTGGAGGTTATTATAAAGGAGCAAAACAGGATCATGAAATACAGATGAATAAATTCATTAAATTGCCCCATATTGTAATTTCATCCCATACCAGCCAATTTTTATTACCAAAAATTCAAGAAACACATCCTGATGCAACAGTTGATGATATAATAAGTTTCATGATAAAAATTCCTGACAATCTTAAGGGACATGTCTATTTAAATGCAGTTGAAAAAGGTATAGACTTTGAAGATGCATCACTTTTAGCAAGAGGAGCAGCAATAGCAGGTAGTATTCTGGTTAAGGCTGGTGCGGATATAAAAAGTATTTCTTCAACACACGTACGTGGAGCACATTTAATAGCTTCCGCCAGAATTGGAGATATTGTGGATAGCAATCTAGAAACAGAAATAAAAAATTTATATGTTGCTGATGGTTCTGTTCTGCCGAAGGCACCAGGTTTACCACCAGTATACACTATCCTTGCATTATCAAGAAGGTTAGGTCAATTTTTAAGAGAAAACCTCTAACTTATTTTTTTTCAAATGAGCAGTAATTATAGTAAAACTGGAAGAATTTACTGTTAATTCCTTATTATTTATACTTATGTAATAATTTTTTCCTTTTTTTGTCACTATACTTTTTTCATCCTTGATTAGTTCAACACATATTTCAACAACATCATTTGTTTCCAGGTTCAAATTTTTTTTAATCCTTCCAATACCTAATTCTGTAGTGTGGATTTTATCAATATTGTCCAGTAATTCCTTTTTATAATTCATTGAATCCTTCCTTAAATAATCTAGAGATCTATTCTTGTGAAACTGTTAGCAGTTTCTTCTAAAACCGCTTTTTGATTAATTTCATCAACGACATTTTTAAAAAGGTCTAAGTCCGCATGGGTTTCAGGATATTTTGGCACTGCACTACATCCTCCATCAGGAATTATGGATACTTCATA
>NZ_JAEELZ010000101.1 GCF_016282985.1 Methanosphaera sp. | reverse complement strand
TATTAATACTATATTTTGTATGAAACATATTATTTGGTTTTTATTTTACAATTATAAAAGAAATATTTATATACTATTAAATTATACCTACCTATGTTAGTTATAATTAAATCGTAATTATTTAAATTCTTTTATAGAATTTATGCCGTTAATGATATCGTATTTTTTGGAAATGATTTAATATTCGTAATTATTTTCGTTAATGAAATTGATTTTCTGGTTAAATTAGCGATTTAAATTATAATTAATTAATATATATTCAGAATAATATAATTTCAGGTATTATTCTATAATAATAAAATTCATATATTTTTTAAATAGAATTTTTTAAATTCTTACAATAAAACAAATACTACGATAAAAATGTTTCAAACAAATGTTCAGTGTAAAAAAAGTATATGGAAGAAAAATATTATTGTTTTAAAGATTTTTGATAAGGATTTTAGAATTCCTATTAAAATGAGTTGAAAAAATATTAAATTAATATAATAATTTAAGAGGGTAAACCATGAGATTGAATAAGAAATTATTCTGTTTCTTATTTGTTATGTTTATCACAATAATTTGTTGCTGTGCAGTTTCAGCAGCTGATGATTCTGATATGGAAACTACAGCTACGGCCACAGCCACGACCAGTAATGATGTTGTTAAAGATGTTGAATCAACTTCAAATGTTCATTCTGATGAAGTAACTGGTTCTATGGATGACACGTTACAAAGTGATAACAATAATGAAGAAGCAGTCAATCAAAATGGTGTACTGGATGAAAACAATAATTTAAATAAAGTCGAAAAAACTAAGGTTTCAAACCGTGCAGTGAAAACAGCTAAGATTTATACTGGTCCAGAGTTTTGGGATTTAGCACAAGATGGTGTAATTAATTTAACTGAAGATGTTACAATAACTTCTACAGTTGTATTGCATAGTAATTTAACGGTTAATGGTAATGGATATACAATTACAAGTCAAGGAAATCATGATTTATTTGAAGCACATGGTACTTCTGAAAGTGTTTATCATTCATTAACATTATATGATCTTAAAGTTACTGGAGTTCCACAAAATGGAACTTCAAAGGGATTCTATGTAGTGGATCATGGATATGAACATGTATTTATTGAATGTGAATTTATTGATAACGCAGGAATATATGTTGAACCTGCAAAAACTCACGATAAAACTGCTTTAACAATGATAAACTGTTATGTTAGTGGGTGTAAGGGTTATGCATTTGATGTACCAACTGAGGGTACTCAACGTCGTAGGTTTAATGTTTACAACTGTGTTTTTGAAAATAATAAAAATCCAATATTTAATTTGTTTCAAAATTCAGAGTTCTATGGATATAACTTTTTAATAAATGATACGTTGGTTTCAAATAATGACACATTTGTAGGTCATCATAATGATCCTTCAAAACCAATTAGTGTACAACAAGCAATACATATCAATATAATTGCATATCAATGTGAATCTAATATTACTATTGATTGTGAACCTAAAGTCTATATCGATGAACCAAATAATATAACTATACGTTTACTGGTTACTTTATATTTAGAACATCTAAAAGAGAATATTACATTAGGTGCTCCTAGTGAAAATGTGACACTTGAAGTTAAATATGAAGATGGATCAATCCAAGAGTTATATGGTACTATAGGCACTGATGGTACTGTTAAAAATTTAACAGATCATACTGGTAGAACATTTAATTGGGTTGCTGGTGAAAAAACGGGAATTGTTAATGTAACAGCAGTATTTGATGGTTCAAGATTTTTAGTAGATGGTAAACATTTATATAATTCTTCAAGTGCCAAAACAACTTTTGAAATTGTTCAAATTCCAACAACAACTGTTGTGAATGATGTAACTGGAAAAGTTGGTCTTCTTACTAATGTTAATGCAACCGTAACTAATGATTCGGAGATAGTTGGTAATGATGATCCTGTACCTCAGGGTACAGTTTCTTTCTACTATAATGATACCATATTTTTAGGTAACGCTACAGTAAATAATGGTTTTGCAGAAATAACTGGTATCGTATTTAATCATACGGTAGATGCAGAACTCATAAAAGCTAAATATCATGATGAAAATGGAAAATATTCAGATTCATCAGACACAGCAAATATAAAAATACAACCTGGGGAAGCAGTTATGGAGGCTACTCCAAATCCGAAAAGGGGTGTTCCTGGTGTAAATAGTACTGTCACAATTTCCGTAACTGATAAGAACACTAATACTTTATTACCTAACGGTACTGTAAATGTAGCAGATAGTCAAACTGGTGAAATAATTATTAGTGATGTGGAAATTATTAATGGTGAAGGTAGTTTCTTATATAATATTACTAAGGATACTCTTCTTTCTGGAACTACTTTAAATCTTACATTCAGTAGTGCTGATTATGAAGATGCAAAAACCCAAGTGACAATAACTAGGGAACTTATTCCAACGACTACTGTTGTTAATCCTGTAAATGATACAGTATATTCTCCAGTTACTATTACAGCTAATGTAACTAATAATTCTGGTAATTTACCAGTAAATCAAGGTAATGTTACTTTCACTTATAATGATAATGTAATTGGTACTGCTCAAGTTTCAAATGGTCAAGCAAGTATTTCTTATGTTTTCGAAGAAATTGTTGAAGACGGTGTTATCTATGCACAATATGTAGATAATAATGACGGTGAAGCAAAAATATTTGGTGATAGTGAAGGTTCTAATAAAAACACTGGAAAAACCAATATAGGTAAACGAGAAGCAAAAATTACTGCAACTCCAGAACCTGCAAGTGGTATTCCGGGTGTTACAAGTACTGTTACTATTATCGTTACTGATGTTAAAGATTCCAATATAAAAATTAACGGTACTGTGACTATTGATGATCTAAATGATACCAGTAAAACTTTTGATCCTATCGAAATAACAGAAGGCGAAGGAACTTTCGATTATTCTATAATTGATACTACTCTTCTAACAGGTAATACTATTAACTTTAAATTTAAAGATTATAAAGGTAATTATGATGATGTTGATACAACAACTATCATTAAAAGGGAACTTATTCCTACAGTTACTGTTGTAAGTCCCGTTAATGGTAAGGTTGGTGTTTCAACACCTGTAACTGCTACTGTTACTAGTAGTAATGATCGTGTTGTTGATGCTGGTGAAGTAACTTTCACTTATAATGGTACG
>NZ_JAEELZ010000100.1 GCF_016282985.1 Methanosphaera sp. | reverse complement strand
ATTTCATTTTTGTAATAGTAGAAACTGGTATATAAAAAACCTTATCTTTTTCATATAACCAAAGTACAACGCCAGCTCTAACTCCTTTTATCCCAACCTTTTGTTTTATTTTATCATACTGTGTAATATTTGTAAATGGTAAACTAGCTCCTTTATGTGATTTACATTCAATATAATAAATATTTGGATAATTATAACATATAAAATCACTTACTGTTGAAATATGCTGATAACCAGACATAGAATCATATAATCTATCAATAGTACCATCTGGAAATGATTTTTTCCAATCATCCCTGAACTTTTCCTCAAATGATTTACCCTTTGAAGTCATTAATTAGTCCCTGTACTTCCAAGACCACCACGGCTTTTTTGTTTTAAGTGTTTAACTTCTTTTAACTGTAGTTTTGGCTGAATTTTTTCAATTCTAAACTGACATATTCTATCATTGACATGGATATGTGTATCTCTTAATGCGTATGCTAGAAATACCCATTCATCTTTTTCACCAGAATAAGAATTATCTATTATTCCAAAATGATTTGTAGCTATAATACCAAATTTCTTAAATGTACTACTTCTTGGTACCACATGGGCTTCATAACCAGCTGGTAATATCATGCCCACTCCAAGAGGAATTAGTTTAAATTCACCAGCTTTAAGAATAACATCTTCTGAAGCTCTTAAATCAATCCAATCCCCCTTGGATATTTTTTCAATTTTTTGTAAGTTAGGATTAAAATATTTTACTTTTATACTTTTTCTCTTTTTAAACATTATTTTGCACTTTCATCTAAAAGGTCTTCTAACCTATTGGAAACATCGATAACTTCTGCGTACTTATAAACTCTACCAAGAATTTCTTCTACATAAAGACCGTCTTCTTTAAGAATATAACACTCCATATGAGGAAAAAGAAAGTCAGTATCTATAATTCCCTTATCTGTTTTCACATACCTAATCATTAATATTCATCTCCTTATCTACAATCCTGATTTTTAAATTTGTACTACTAAATGTGTGTTTTCTAGAGAGAAAAAATATTTCTTTATTTAGAGATTTTATAAGATCAGAATTTTCCCAATCTTTTCCTTTATAATCCTCCCCTAAAAAATATACATCATAATCTAGACTTTGTAAAAGAATTGCTGCATCTTTTTTATTTTCATAAGGAATTACTTCATCAACCCATTTAACAGCTCTTAACTGCATAAATCTTTCATAAATGGACTGAACTGGCTGCTTATAATCAGGACAACAATGTAAAGCTACAATTAAATAATCACAATGCTTTTTTGCTTCCTCAATAGCCAAAATATGTCCGGTATGCAAAATATCAGCTACCATAGGATAAACTCCAACTTTCATACTTTTCTCCTTTATTTTTTAAACCTATCACTAATTATTTTTGGAACGCAAGTTTCCCAATTAATATAATGATGAATTCTTGGACTCGCGGTACCCATCATCATTAATACTATACTATGAGGACAAGCCATTATTGAATAAAATGACTTAACATAAGTACCATATTTTTTATATGCTTCAGTATTTCCACCTTCTTTAGACTGAGTTACAACTTGAGCCATATTAACATTAGAAATCTGTAAAAATATTTCTCCACGCTGCCCAAGAAGAGTGTAAGCATTAACGTCGTCATTAAATCTACCAAGAAAATAAAAATCATCTTCTGGTTTTCCTACTTTGAAATAGAAAGTATTCATAGCTTTTCTTTTAACTTTCTTCTTCCAAACGCCGCCACCCAAGCCACCAATCATTTCTCCAGCCTGAGCAAATGCTACTGTGCGAACATTTGTATCATCTAAAAAATCAAGCATATATTCACACACTGAATCAAAATCTTCTATTGATATAGCCTTTAAAGAATTATTATACTCAAATCTATATCTGAATTCAAGGTAATCATCTTCAAATTCTGCAAAATAATCTAACCCTAAATCTCTGGCTATATCAAAGCAAACATTTCTTGCAAAAACGACTACATTTCTACCATCAAAATTATCATAAATATCAAATTTTTTAGCCGCTTCTGCTTTGTCAAAAATGACTACATGATCTTCTCCAAATTTACTTTTATACCCATCTATAGTTGGATCTTCATTATCAAGAATAAAATAATACTTTCCAGTATATCCTACTTTTTTTAATGTATCTACTGTATAAATATTATCTGGCCTACCGTGGGATAAAATAAATATAGCAAAATTATCTCTTACCATGATTAACCCTTACCTAATTTTTCTTTAACGGAATACTGCTGCAATGCCAAATCTACTATTCTATGATCCAATTTAGCATATCCATTAGCAATAGCATCTTCAAAATCTATCAATACTAATGCTGATTTTTCCATGAGCTCTTGCATTTCTTTATCCTGATGAGCATAATAATCTGCAATTTTAGCATAATTAAATACTAAATGTCTTGTTGCCGCTTTTAAAAGAAATTCTTTCTGTTCATCAGTAACAGATGAATTAATTATATCAGATACTAATTCATCATACTTAATAGTAGATACTAACTCATAGATACTTGGACATTCTGCTTTTGGTAAATACTGCGGAATAGAAATTTTAGCAGTATATTTAGAATCAACCTCTTCTTGTTCTAAATCAAATAATGAGAATTTATCCATACTAACTCCTTCCGTGATATGATATTTCTGGAATAATATTATAAATATTACCTCTTAAACAAACAACTGCCTGATGATCACCAAAACTTAAATTAATATAATCCTCAGAAGATGATTCTAATACCAGCTTAAGATCTCCAAAATCTAATACATTAGAATACTGACCTAATGTTGGGACTGAATTACTAT
>NZ_JAEELZ010000099.1 GCF_016282985.1 Methanosphaera sp. | reverse complement strand
TTTAACGTCTGCTTTTTTAAGAATTGAAATAACTTCTTCATGATCTATTCTTGTAAATTTACTAGTAATTAATTTCTTAAGTTTATTAATTAATCCTTTTTCTACAAACTTATCAAAGAATTCCATCTCAAGAGGTAAATTATCTAAAACGTATTTAACAACATATTTTAGCATGTCTTCCATAATATTCATATCTTGTTCTAAATCACAAAAAGCAATCTCTGGTTCAATCATCCAAAACTCAGAAGCATGCGTCTTAGTGTTAGAATTTTCTGCTCTAAACGTTGGCCCAAAAGTATATACTTTTTTATATGTAAGCGCATATGTTTCAGCCTGAAGCTGTCCACTAACTGTAAGTGAAGCTGGCTTTCCAAAAAAGTCTTTACTATAATCTACTTTACCACTTTGAGCTACTTTTTCTAAATCAAGAGTTGTAACTTGAAACATTTCGCCTGCTCCTTCACAATCACTTGCAGTAATAATTGGTGCATGAAAATATACATAACCATTTTCTTGAAAATATTTATGAATAGCATATGCTGCCACACTTCTAACTCTAAAAACCGCACTAAATAAATTAGTTCTAGGTCTCAAATAAGCTTGCTCACGTAAATACTCTCTTGTTGGTCTTCCTTTGGATTGTAATGGATAATCATCTGGACAATCACCTTCTAAAACGTAACTAATAAGTTTCATTTCAATTTCTTGACCAGCACCTTCAGATTTTACAATTTTACCAGTAACAGTAAGTGCACTTCCAATATGTAACTTTTGAATTTCATCAAACTCTTTTAACTTGTTATCATACACAATTTGTAAATTCTTTTGTCCAGTTCCATCATTAAAATCAATAAAGCCAAATTCTTTTTGCTTACGATGATTTCTAATCCAACCACTAACAGTAACTTTTTTATTTATATAACTACTATTAAATAAGTCTTTAACATCAATCATGTTCTCACTTCCTTAGAAAGTATTATATCATAAAAAGTGTCATAATATATCAATTTTTCTCTATATTCGAAAAAAATCTTTTTGGATTGGCTGCAATTAAATTATAAAGTTTTGGATGTCCTTTCAATTCATTAATAATATCAATATCATTTTTTGCAATTAAAGCAGTTTTTTCTTCACTTTCACAAATAACATCTAATTCTCTTCCAAGAAGATAGTCAGCTGAAATTTTAAAAACATTTAAAATTGTAATTAAAGTTTCCATACTAGGAATTCTTGTCCCATTTTCATATCCAGAAACTGAAACCTTAGTAACACCTAATAATTTTCCTAAATCTTCTTGACTCATATTATTATCTTTCCTCAGTTCTCTAAGTCTATACCCTAAAATCATAATAAAAATCCTTCCCTAAAATCTATTTATTTTTCTTTTTATTCTTACCTTCTATAACTTCTTGAGAACATTCATCACAAACTTCATCCAATTCTTCTGAAATTATATTATCTTCTTCCTTATCACCTGGCTTTGTAGTAGAAAGAAAAGTCACTTTATCAGCAATAACTTCCATTTTCTTATATTTAGTTCCATCTTCTTTTTCTACAATTCTAGATTGTAACCTTCCTCTAACACCAATAACATCACCTTTTTTACAATATTCAGCCGTATTTTCAGCAATTCCAGTCCATAAAGTACAATCTAAAAAATCTGTGTCATATTCACCATTTATATTCTTAAAAGCTCTACCAACAGCTAATGTTATAATTGAACCCTTATTTCCTGTTTCAGCTACAAAAAGTTCTGGTGTCTTCACTAATCTACCAACTAAAATAACTTGATTAAGCATTTTTACCTCCTTTCAAGTGCAATATAACATAACAAAAATTTATAAACAAACAGCAAAAATAAAGAAATGCTAACCAAGAAATACAAAAAATAAAAATTAAAAAAATAATAAATAATCAAAACAACAAAAATTTATAAAAATAACTTTTTTATAACTAGTTATTAAAAAAATAAGAAAATAAAAAAAATCAAAAAATAAATTTTGATTTTTAATAATTTAACACAAATTTTACATTTTACTACTTTACAAAAACAGTTTTAAAAGTATTAGCAATTGCATCAGTATACTTATCTAAATTATTGTTAATATTTTCAACATCAATTTTATTAGTTATATATCCCATTTCAATTAAGTATGTTTCACAACCTACATTACTATTATAATATGGATTTTCTCCAACGCTTTCATTTCGATTATCAACATATGCCCCTGTAACTATTCCACCAGTTTCCCTAATCATATAATAATAATTAGATTTAGTAGTTAAATCATATGGTTCCATTTTCTTTTGTTTGTATTCTTTTATAGAACTATTAATATCACTCTCTGTAAATGTTCTCGTATATACTCCATCAAAAACTCTATTAACCGGATTTTTAGAAATATTAGTTTTGGCATTTTCGGTAATATTTTTTACTAATTTCTTTGCAAAATCATAATTAATATTTTGAGCAGTATATATTTCTAGTCCATTTGCAGATGAATAATTACTACTATTTAAATGAAGTGAAAAAATATATTTAGCATTTACTTCATGTGGAATTACAGCTCTTCCATGTAATCCATAATTAGGTAATGTTTCATTTAAAGTTAATTGTTCTTTTTCTCTAGTTAATTTAACTTTAACCCCATATGCCTCCATTTTATCTTTTAAACTAAGAGCTGCTCTCATTGTAAAATCAGTTTCTTTGTAACCATTTTTACTAGCCCCACTATCCATTCCCCCATGTCCAGGATCAATTACAACATCAAAAATATTATCATCATTATTCTTATTTACAGTCATCATAAGTGTTGCATAATCATCATCAGAACTAATAACAATTTTGTTTCCTATATTACTAAATGTATAAAAAGATGTTTCTTTATATTCTGAATTATTTTTTAAAACATAATATTTATAAGTGTCGTCTCTCTTTTCATCATCATTAGTACTACGCAAAAACATAAAATATTTACCAACAGGAATATCATCTAATAAAATTCCTTCATTAACATTGTCATTTAA
>NZ_JAEELZ010000098.1 GCF_016282985.1 Methanosphaera sp. | reverse complement strand
GTTCATTAAAATCAGTAAAAATCGTTACGATTTTTATAGATATAATAAATCCCTATCTTTAAATCTAATAAAAATTTGTTTTGATTGTTATAATCCAATAACTTAATAAGTTTAATCGAAAAAGACTAAACCGAGTTACATACATTTATAGTTATATAATAATTATATATAAAGTTTATGAAAAAATTGAATGAAATAGCAAAATTTTAAAGATTTTCCTAAAGATTGAAATAAAATAAAAATATTAAAATTAATTTAATGTTCAATTTAAATTTTAAAAAAAAAGATTGCACATATATAAAAAAGAATTAAAATTTTATAGAAAAATAGTATAGAAAGATTTTAAAAAATAAAAAAAGATAATTTTAAAAAAAATAAAAAATAGAAGAAATGAATTCTTCTAAACAATATTTCTATTTTTTACGTCCGAATGAGACAGTTGATACTAAGCTTAATAATGCTAAAACCACTAAAGCAATTGGGTTACCAGCTGCAGGAGTTACAGGAACAGATTTTTCTACTGCAGGAGTTGAAGGTTCTTCTTCAGGCTCATCTACAGGTTCATCTACTGGTTCCTCAGGAACGGTTACAGTAATCTCAATAGTGGTATTGGATGGATTATAATATTCGTTTCCTAAATACTCAATAGTAGCAGTGGTGTTTTCAGTTAATTCAACACCTTTAAATACAGCTTTTCCATCTTTTACTTCAGCTTTGTATTCTTTACCATTAACTTTTAAGACGGCTGTACCGTTTTGTACAGGGTCTCCATTTTGATCAACGATATCCGCGGTAATATCTTTCTTATCACCGACTGTACCAGAAACATCTTCACTTGTAGTTGTAGTGTTTAATGGTAAAATGTTTAATTTAGAGTCTGCTTCTGAAGAAAGGTAATCATTAATTCCTTCATCATGATGGTTATAATTGTATCTGCTGTAGGTTACAGTATATTTGTAAGTACCTGGATTTTCAAGTTTTACATCTTTAAATACGGCTTTACCATCCGCATCAACTTCAACAGTATCAGTATAGGTACTTGCACCTAATGAACCATCGCTAAGCTTGTTTTCATAATCAATTGTTAAAGTAGCAGTTCCACCAGGAACAGCTTTATTAGTTAGATCTTCAGTAATGGTTGCAGTAATGTCTACTTTATCACCAACATATCCAGTGATTTCCTCAAGTTCAATGCTGGTTTTGATATCATAAACAGCATAAACATTAATTACAAGAGTTTTATCCTTATATTCATCAACTGTGACTGTTAAATTATCTCCTTCTTTAAATTTTTCTCCGGTATCTTCTCTTTCCCAGTATAAGAATACTACGGAATCTGGAATGTCTGCAGGATTTATATAAGTATGAGTATAATTTACATTATCTGCACTACAACTCCAGGAATGATTACCATGAGCAATAGGATCAATATTATTAACTGTCAAGTTACCTGGAAGAATCTCATCATAAACAGCTATATAATGAACTTCATAACTTTCTCCAGTATATCCTATAGTCTTACGGTAATCTGCATCCAATATGATGTTTTCCCCATCAGGAACAACTTCTTCCCAATGATTGAAGACATAACGGACATTTTGATAAGTAAAATTATAAGCGGAAGGGTTGGTTGGTTTAACACCAGTCATTGATTCTAACTTTTTAACCCCTATAGTGCTGGAAACACCAGGACTTGTTGTTTGAACTTGTTTAGCTTGTTTTACTCCACTAGTATTTCTGTAATCAACAAGTATAGTTGCAGTTGGTTCATCAGCTGTTAAAACATCAGTTTCTTGAGCACTTTGAACATTACTGACTGCCTCTTCGGATAAATCAATATCATCTTGTTCTGCACTGACTACATCATCAACATCTGCAGCAGCAACAGCACTTACAGACACTAATGCTAAAATGATCAATGCGACAAACAAAACTTTAGTTTTTAATTTATCCATATTTAATTCACCATATTTTTTTCAATATGAAATATCTCCCAAAAAAATAAATCAATTACAATTTATTTAGATGAAAAACACCCCAAAAAATTCACCATATGTAACTTTTTAGAGAAAAAATATGCTCATCTTAATCAAAAAAATCAAATATCATGATTTTTAGATAAAATGAATCACATCTTTAAATCATAATAAAAATTTATTAGAAATTTTGTTATATTCCAATAACATCAAAAAAGCCTAACCTTAAAAACAGATTAAACCCCGTTACATATATTATATAATTAAATATTAAGTTATATATAAAGATTATGAAAAAATTGAATAAATTAAGTATTATTTTGAAAAAAAAATAATAATGAAATTAAAAAAAAATTACTATTTTAAACAATACACAAAATTTTGAAAAATTAATAAAATAAAAAAAGATTATAAAATCAATTTATCAATCACATGAATAAATTGGTTTGCTTCAGTTTCCAAACTGTGGTCTGGGTTTCCACGCATTTCAAATACAATAGCTGGAACTCCACCATCATCTATAGGAATTGTAGAGTACTGTGGGCTTGAATAACTTGCAGGCTCATAATAAATCACATAACTTAACGCCTTTGTCACATTATTCGCTGCATCATAAGCTACAGTGTCATTTGAAC
>NZ_JAEELZ010000097.1 GCF_016282985.1 Methanosphaera sp. | reverse complement strand
TACTTTCTTTTATATTTAATTTTAATAAAATATAAGGATTAATATTAAAAAAAATTTATTAAAAGTTGAGTTTATTTTTATGTTCTATTATTACCGAAGTTATTATTATTTGTTTATTTTTTATTAAACTATTTTAGTAGAATAATATTTAATTATTTAGCAAAGACAACTGTATGAATACAATCCTTATCTTTATATATCTTAGTTTTAAAAGAATTTAAAGTTAATGTTGCTTCTTCAGTAATTATGTTTAACTTCCAATTTTGGCAAGGATGGTTTGTTGCCACCCATTGTTGTACATTTCCTCCACTTTGAACACTGGCATTAACAACTTCCACAAAACAAGCCTCTCTTGAAGATCTAGTCATTATCATATAACTTCCATCTGGATTCTTTGAAAATTTAAATAACATTGCACTGTCACTTGTAGAATAAGGTACTATACAAATATTTCCCCCATTGGTATTATTAGATGGTCTTAATACATAACTTGTATCACTAACAGAGCGAATATAATAATAATTTCCAGGAAATTCTTTAAGAATCCATTGCTGACTTTTAAAATGGCCAGTTGACCATTGTTGAACATTTGTATTTTCTTTCATATTTCCACCTTCAATATCCATAACCATTTTACTGTTAACATTTTCAAATTCATAAGTTAATGTTGTATCCATTTGACATCCAGGATTAGTCACTGGTTCAAATATCCAATTTTGACAAGAATGACCGTTAATCTCCCATTGTTGAACATTATTTCCACTTTGTACACCTGCATCTTTTATTTCTACAGCTGATTTATTTCCTGATACTCTTGTTTTTAATGTATATGAACCATCTGAATTTGATGTTATATAATATTGTTGGTTTGTGCTACCACCATATTGATATATTTCAATATTAGCTCCATTTTCTGTACTTTTTCCTGTTACATCAAGACAATATGTTCCTCCATCTCCTACTCCTGAAACTAGATAATAATAACCATTTCCTGCATCAATTGTTTTCCAGATATCATGAACTGTTCCGTCTATTGTTCCCCATTGTTGAACATTTGTTCCATTTACAGCTATTCCACCTTCAACTTGCATATATAATCCAGAATTTACATTTTTTATCTTATAGCATGAACAATTACTAAAAGTAGCAGCACTTCCAGAACTAGAACTATCAGAAAAATTGATATTCTTAAGAATTGGTGATGAATATGTTGTTTTAGACCAATTTGAAAAATCACTATCAGTTATATATTTAATTCCACTTTGAGCATTAAAACATCCAGCTTTTTTTTTACAAAAATCCTTTGTATCAGTATTACTTGTATTATAGGCATCAAGTAAAGAATATCCATAATTTGAAGTATTTGGACTCCATGAACTTTTTTTTTTGGTGAAAAATTAATTTTTATGGGAGTTGCATTAAAATCAGCAGAAAAATATGAATTATCATCACGGGCAGGATTTGTTGTATCACCCCCCATCATTAAAGCTTGAGTTTTAGTATATCCATTAAACATATTATTTTGAGATAACATTTCAGATCCATCACCGCCAATGATTCCTGTGGTAGCAGAACCATTATTATTTTGCCCATAAGCAAGATAATAATTATTATAAACATGGCATATTCCATTTCCAAGTTGAGGACATCTTCTAACATTTTGATTCCACCAATTATATAATAAAGTTGTTCTATCTCTTGTAATTTCAGAATTTTGAGTTCCATAAGCTACAGTCCAATATCTATTTGTTAATTTGCAATATGAAATAGTCATATAGTCTGGACTTCTAAGTCTATCTTTTGCATCCAAATAACTTTCATATGGAGTATTCAACCAAATAAACTTTCCAACCTCATCTTGACCATTTCCTTTTCTATCATAACTTAAAGTACTATTGAAGTTAACATGATCAATCCAAATTTGACGAGAAGACCAAACATTTATTAAAATTCTATTAGGAACATTTTTTGCTTGCATATCTAAATTTCTGAATACAATATTATCACTTGGACTATCGTTAGTAGCTCCATAAGCATCATTAGTTCTTAATTGACAATCAAAGATAGTATGATATTTGAAAGACCCAACAATTGTTTTATTATCTCTAATTCTTGTATTTCCTTTTGATTTCATGTCAATATTAGAATTAATAACTATTGTTTGGGCTCCTACTGAATTTAATTGGGTTTCAAGTTCATCAGCAGTATTAACATAAACAACTGCTCCTAATAATCCACCTATAGTACCAGCTTTCTCTCCTGATGAAGTTTTACAATTTGCTGCAAATCCTTGAAGACCATCTAAATTTAATTTAAATTTTTGGTAGTTTGTACCTGAATAACTAGCAAGAGAAAAACCTTTATTAGCTGTATATGTTAAAGTTTTTGAAGAATCAGTATTACTAGTTATTTTATAATAAAGATAATATCCATCATAATCTTTTTGAACTCCTTCAATTTTCCAATTTTGAGATGTGGAATTTGAGTTATTAGCTAAAGAAACACTATTCCCACTTGCAGTTATAACTTGATTATTTGAAGCATTGGCTATTTGGAAAACACCACTACTTTTATAATTAATATACCATTTCTCTTGGCTTTTCCCTGTTTCATGTGAAGGGGCTAGAGATGAACCAGATGCAATAACATTATTGTCTGTATCTCCAATTCCAATTCTAAAATATTGCAATGGATAAGTCATTTTAATTAAAATTTTTTT
>NZ_JAEELZ010000096.1 GCF_016282985.1 Methanosphaera sp. | reverse complement strand
CAAACCAGTAAGGAGGGTATTTTTATGCGTTATACATTGGAATTTAAAAAGAAAGCGATAGATATGTATCGCAAAGGTAAATGGATTGACACTCCTGAAGGAGTTAGTCAAAAGAGATTTCGTGCGGAAATTCGAGAATGGGTTCGCTTGGAGGAACAAAACAGTATAGATGTTCTAAAACATAATACTCAAAACAAAGTATGGTCTGCTGAAGATAAATATGAGTTAGTAGCTCGTGTAATTGCAGGTGAGTCATATACTTCCGTAGCTATATCGGCTGGTATAAATTCTGGTTTGTTGTATCAATGGGTTCGCAAATATAGGGAACAAGGTTATAATGGTCTTGTAAATACGAAGAAAGGTAGACCATCAAAGAATCCTATGAAAAAAGTAAATTATAATAACCCAAGAAAAATAGAAGAGTCAGAATACGAGGAATTGATAAGACTACGTGCAGAAAACCAGTATATTAAGGCGGAGATTGAAGTAATAAAAAAAGAGATCGCCTTGAGAGAAGAAAAGGAAGCTGCGCAACTCAAGGCGAAAAAGCAGCAATCGTCAAAGAACTTGGTGAAGAAGGATTCCCAATAAAGATACTTCTAAAAGCAATGAATTTGTCTAAATCAACATATTACTTTGAAATAAGTAAAGAAGATAAAGTGGCTATCAGAAATGAAGAATTATGTAATAAGATTAATGAAATATTTACTTATCATAAAGGACGCTATGGAGTAAGAAGAGTCTATCATGAATTAGCTAATCAAGGGTATATCGTTAACCATAAACGCGTACAAAGATTAATGGGTAAAATGGGATTATTTGGTAGAAAGCCAAAAGAAAAATACCATTCATATAAAGGAAATATAGGCAAAACAGCAGATAATATTATAAATAGAGATTTTAAAGCAAACTATCCACTTCAAAAATGGACAACTGATGTATCTCAGTTTAACTTTTCATGGGGAAAATGCTATTTATCTCCAATTTTAGATATGTGCAATAATGAAGTGATTTCTTATAACTTGTCATTAAATCCAAATTTAAGCCAAGTGAGTGATATGCTTGAAAAAGCGTATGCAAAGTTTCCTAATTTAAAAGGATTGGTATTTCATAGTGATCAAGGCTGGCAATATCAACATGAATCATTTATTGAATCATTAAAGAAACATGGTATTATCCAATCAATGTCTAGAAAAGGTAATTGTTATGACAACTGTATTATGGAAACATTCTTTGGAAGAATGAAAACTGAAATGTATTATGGGTTTGAAAAAGAATATAAATCATTTGAAGAGTTTTCTAATGCAGTAGATCATTATATGAATTATTATAATAATGATCGTATTCAAGAAAAAACAAAATGGATGTCTCCTGTACAATACAGGATAACATCCATGTGTTTAGAATAAATTCAAATTTTAACGTGTCCAGGATTCTGGGTACACATCAAATTACCTCTTTTTTATTAAAGTGTCACCATATTAAATCCTTCTGTATCAATTTGTGAATATCCTTTATATTTTCCATATGATACATAAGCCCATTGATATCCATCTGATGAGAAATCTTCATCAAACGCTAATATTGTAGCTTTTTCTCCTTTAGGAACTGATGTTAATACTTTACCATTAACTTGAGAGTTACGAATACGAAACTTTGAATTTTTTGCATATAAATATAATGTTCTATTGGATGTGCATATAAATAAATTTTCCTCATATACATTTAATTTAGCATAACCAATTGTTCCATTATAATTTACTTTTGCCCATTGAAACCCATCAGATTGATATTCATCTAATAATTCAATAATTGTTGCATACTTGCCTTTAGGTACATTCACTAATAATGAACCATTATTAGGTTTACTTAAAATTTTGAAATTGTTTTCTAATGCAAGCAAATATAATCCAGGTGTTTTTGGCTTTACAGGAGGAATTGAAGGCTCTGAGTTTTTAGTTGGTCTGAAAATATAATAACCGTTATCACCCAAAATAAAATTATTAAAATCTCTTTTAATTCGAGCTGTATGAACTACAGGTGTATCTTTAGTTTCACCTTGCTTTTCCAAACATAAATTTTGTTCAAACATTTTATTGTTTTTCACTACAATTCCTATATGACCACATAATTCACCGTCCCAATATCCTTTATTAGGACATACAACAATATCGCCAGGCTTTGGGTCATTTACTTGTTTTACAATTCCTAATTTAGGAAGCTCTGTAACCCATGTCTTAGCATGGCCAGATGGAATTTTGTTTGAAGCTACATCCAAACAATCTCTAGCATATACCTGAGCTAATCCAGTACATTGTCCCATTCCTTCTTCATAAACACCTACTCGTTTTCCTTCATATTTTTCAATAAATTCATTTAATGTCATTCCCATATTTACTTTTCCTCGACTTTCTTTTTAGTTGTGTAATAGAACGTTAGTACAATAGAAACAAGAGGAATAAATTCTTGAGAAGAAATATGATTTGTAAAGAAACCAACGATCAATGCTGCTACTAATACCATAGCTAAAATTGCTTTAAAATCTAATTCTTTTTTCATGTGTCATCCACCCTTTCTATGACTAAAAGTTGAATGACATCGCGATGTCTTCTGTAACTGTTACGGCTATATCTTACTCCAAAAAATTTTTAAAGATAGGGATTGAATTTGATTTAAAATTTTGCTTAGTCGATGAAATAAGGACATACAATAAAAATAAAATTTTATCACATTATTAGTGTATGCTAATGTTTAAAATATAATGATTAATAGATAATTTTTTTTAACTTGAATATTATATAAAATGTTATATAATATATTATATATAATGTTATATTTAATATAATATAGGAGGCGTTATGGGAAGAATAATTTCTATTTTAAATCAAAAAGGAGGAGTTGGAAAAACAACATCAACTTATAACCTAGCTACATGCTTAGCAAAATTGAATTACAAAGTTCTGATGATTGATTTAGATCCTCAGGGTTCACTAACTTTAATGACAGGTAATGATCCAATGGCATTTGATAATACAATCATGGATATATTTGAGCGAAAAAACATAAATGATTGTATTAATAATTTGCCAATTAATAACTTATCATTTATTCCATGCAACATTAAATTATCTAAATTTGAAAGAACAATTCTGAGAACTTCATTTTTAAAAAGTGCAATTAGTAAAATTGGATTTGATTATGATTATATTTTTATTGATTGTCCACCAAGTTTAGGAATGCTAACTTTGAATGCTTTAACAGCTAGTGATTATATCATTGCACCAGTTGAAACAACACCATTATCTGTATTTGCTTTAGATGATTTAATGGATACTGTTAATGAATTACAAGATACAGATAATCCAAATTTAAAATTTGCTGGAGTTATTGCTACAAAGTATGCCAGTAATACAAAACTTGATAATGAAATGCTGAATGATTTAAAAAGAAAATATAATGTACTGGGTATTATAAAAAATTCAGTAGATGCAAAAAAAGGTATTGAAGATGGATTACCATGTGTAGAAATTTCACCTAATTCAAGTATTGCAAAATCATATAAAGAAATTAGTGAAAATTTAATAAATATAATATAAAATATAACATTGAATATTATATTGAATATTACATTAAATATTATAGGAGGCTATTATGGAAAGACCACAAGGAAAAACACATATCGTTGAAGAAATTAAAAATGCTAGACCTGGATCTAGTGATTCTAAATCATTAAATGGTTATAAAAAAATGTTACCATTATCAAATGACTTAAGAGAAAGAATTAGTCATGCTGCAAAAGAAAAAGGAATGAATGATACTGTATTCATTCGTTATTGCATTACAGAACAACTCGAAAAAATGGGTTTTTAAGCACCACAAAAAGCACCTTTTACAAAGGGTGTTTTTTATTCTCTGCTTTTATATCTGTTAATTTGATTTCTTATTGAAGAAACTAAATATGCATATTTATCTTTCACAGTTTTAGGATCAGTATCAAAATAAGTCAAGAAACTATCTACATATCCCCAACTTGTTTCCTTTAAGAATTCATCAAAAATAACATTATATGCATGAGCATCATTATATTCAGCAGTTGTAAGGAAACCTTTTCTAGCTAGTTTAATAACCATCCAATTTCCTGGTTCAACACGACTTGAAACTTGCTCTAATTGTTGTTTTAATTTTTTAATTTCTTCAGCTTGTTGCTTAATAATTTCAGCTGAATCATCTACTTCCTGAACTGAAACATGATTTTCAGCATTTATATAAATTCTACGTGTTTTTTTACCAGAATTTTCTATAATTACCATATTTGCATCAACAAGTTCCTTTAAATATCTTTGAAAAGAACGTAGTGAATACCTTAATTTTTCAGCTAAATGCTCATCAGATAAACCACACCATCCATTATCATTCAAATTGATACAATGATTATAGAAAAAACCATAAATTACCATTGCAGAATCTGAAATTCCTTTTTCTTTAGCTAATTCATAAAAGAGTGGAAAATATCTGTTATTTTTAGATTTAAAGTCGATTTTTCTCATATAAAAAAGTCCCTTCCCCTGTTAGTATTTTTGGTGTATACAGTCATTAACAAAAGAATAGGACATTAAATTTCAATTTTATTAATTGTCTAACACTTGAATTTGGTGTCTTCATGTGTTAATATTCTTTTGAAAATTAGGTAATTTTATTGTAGCACTTTTATATGGGGTGTTGCAACCCCGTTTCGAGTGGTGTCGGCGGGTTTTTTCTTTATTAGGGTATTGATGATAAAAATACCCTATTTTTTATTAATTTTATTAAATTATAAAAAATACTCTATGTCCTTATAAATAAAGGACTTATTCACCGCCATTCCTATGTCCGCCAAATAGGCTGTTCATAGCAGTGGGGGTTTTTGGCGGACATATTAAGAACAAAGGAAAAATAAAGTTAATTTTAAAGGTATGTTAATTTACAGGGAAACCATCCTAAAGAACAAAAAAAGAAAATGCGATTAAAAATCACACTATCTTTCTAAGTCATAGCCATCGTCACGATCATATGATACTACATGTTCTTGAACTGCCTTTGAATTATAATATTCAGACTCAGCTTCTTTAACAGTTTCTTCTTGCTCACGTGTTAAATAACTGCATAGTGTTGCAATGATTGGATTCTCAATAACAGGTTGTAATGCTTTATCGATGAATTCAACTATCTTTTCAAGAGTATCTTTTAGAATGTTGTTTTGATGTACCAGGTTGTCATTTTCCTGTTCAAGTTCTTTATTAGCTTGGTTTAATTCCTGTATTTCGACTTTAGCTTTATTCAATTCCTGTTGTAATTGCCCTTTTTCAGCCTCTAGAGATTTATTTAGAGAATTTACGTCTTCAAGTTCGTATTTTGCGACATAACGCTCTAAGACTTCGTTTCGGGCCATTAGAGAAATATTTGCCCTTTCGACCTCATAGTTGTGTTGATTGTCCCTGTTAACGTCTCTAATAGCCTCGTTTACGTGTTCTACGGCTTTGTTAGCCTGTTCAACCTGTTTAGAAGCATTCTCAAGTGCCTTGTCATAGTCCTCCTTAAGTACATATTCATGAGTTGGAGAGAAAATACCTCCTTCATGAAGAGTAACTACATTAACCTGTTCCTGTACTTGTAAAGGCTCAATTTCCTTTACCTGTTGTATTTGGTGAGCACCAAACCAGGATTCTACTTTAGTAGTTACTTCCTCGTTACGTTCGATTTCCTGTTCCTGTAGCCTAATTAGTTGCTGCATTGCTTCTTGCTGTTGCTGCAACTCATGTTGCTGTTGTTGTTGCTGTTCCAACTGCTTTTCCAATTGGCGTTGCTGTTCCTGTTGTTGCTCAATCGCTTGATTAAGTGTTGCAGAACGTTCCATAGTACGCTCTAAAGTAAGCTCCAGTTCCTCGACTTCACGAGAAGCTTCCTTTAGTACTTCAACACGCTCATGAAGACATTCACGCCCTGTTTGATAACTTATTTCAAATTCCTGTTGGATATAGTCATTAAAGTCCTGTTGAGCTTCACGGAACATTTCACGGGTATTAAACGCCTTTGAATTGATTCCTTTCTCGTCAGTGTAGCATGAAACGATGATGTGAGCATGATACAATGATTCCTTGATTACTTGATGACCTTCCTCGTCCTTTTCGAGACAATCACGATACTCGTGCTTCTCGTCCAGGTGGACGAAAGCACCATGCACGTTTTCCTCTCCATATTCCTGTTGGAACCACTCATACGCCTTTTCGAAGAATTCCTGTTGTCTGTCCTCCAATTGCTGAGGACATACGATATAAGCCGAGTCACAAATGACTCTATCAGACTTTACCCTTTTTGGTGGTATTTCACTATCTACCTCCCTGGTACGTTCCAATAGTCGCTCGTATGTTTCATCAAAGCTATGTGTACCAATAGTGTAATTCAAGTGGCTTAGCTCTGGATTAATGTTTTCGTTTGAGTGGTTAGCCGTTTCCCTTAGCTTCTGATCTAGATGCACTTTCATGCCTCCGACATTAGCTTGTGTCATCTTTTGGAAGTTGATTGATGCCATACTTAACACCCCTTTTTTAATGCTTTTAAATGCCCCTTTAAGTTGTAGATGATGATTCCATGTAGTTCACATGCTAATTCAAACAATTCATCATCGTCTTTCTTGTTATCTAGTTCTACTACGTGCTTGTGTAGTGTCTGCAAGTTGCTTATATTAGTTTCTAGTTCTTGTATTAATTTTTCTTTTGTCATATTACCACCACTTTCTTTCAGTCAATATTGTAGCATAAGAAGAGACACTAAGCAATGCTTAGGTCTAGCACCTTATACCTAAGCAAGCTTAGAGGTGCCATTTCATGGAGACCAGGGACGCCCTGGACCCTTATATAAAACTATTTTTATCGAATATCGTAATTAAAAATTTGCTTAATTTAATAAAATGTAGTACGATGTACTATGTAGAAAGGCGATGATATTATGGCATTCTCAATTCGTTTATCTGAAGAAGAAAGAAATTTAGCTAATAGTTATGCATTATTACATTCCATGTCTTTAGGAGAAGCATTCAAACGTGCATTATTTGAAAAAATTGAAGATGAGTATGATGTTGCTGTTGCTGAAGAAGCATACCAAGAATATTTAGATAGTGGATGTAAGGAAACTCCTATAGAAGAATTTTGGAAGGAATTAGAAAAGAATGTATAGTGTTAAAACATCAGAACGTTTCAAAAAAGATTTCGTAAAATTAGACAAATATACTCAAAAATTAATTAAATCATGGATTCAAAAAAATCTTGTAGGTTGTTCTAATCCAAGACAACATGGAAAAGGATTAACAGCTAACAGAAGTGGTCAATGGAGATATAGAATAGGTGACTATAGACTAATTTGTGAAATTAGAGATAATGAGTTAGTTATTTTAGCATTGAGTATAGGTCATAGAAGAGAGGTTTATAAATAATGAAAAAATTTTTTATATTAATGCTGTCATTATTTTTAATTAGTTGCAGCAAAAAAAATGAAGAAAACGTATTAAATCGTGATCAAATTATGAATGGAGATTTTTCATCTATTCTTGGAGAATATGAAAATGAACTTGGAAAAGTAAAAGAACTTAAAGATGAAGAAGGATTTGGAGACCCTAATGTGCAAATAGGTGTTGTTGAATATGATTCAAAACATGATATTTATAGAATCAACATGCATACATGTCCTAAAGATTCAGAATATTGTGAAGGAGGAGGATATCTCTTTGTAATTCCTGAAGGAGTAGAAATTGAAGGTTTAGAAACAGACACATCAAAAATAAGAATTAATTTCGGACAAGCTTATCCATATGAAATTGAAAGAATATACTATAAAAAATAAAAAGAGGTAAAATTGATATGTACCCTCTTTACTGGACAAACCAGTAAGGAGGGTATTTTTATGCGTTATACATTGGAATTTAAAAAGAAAGCGATAGATATGTATCGCAAAGGTAAATGGATTGACACTCCTGAAGGAGTTAGTCAAAAGAGAT